>NZ_CACA01000208.1:0-7813 GCF_000180455.1 Kamptonema sp. PCC 6506 | reverse complement strand
CTAGAAGTTACGCAAGTATCACCTGCGTAACTTGTACTAAATATTAACTATTAACTATTAACTATTAACTATTAACTATTAACTACTAACTATTAACTCGACAAACTCCCCAGCATCTCTCGCAACTGAGCGATCGCCTGCATTTGATGATCTGCCTTTTCCTGAACCTGGCTGAGCTGAGCCCCCACCGCCTCTAATTTTTGCCGTAAGCCACTGAGATTATCCTGTACAGGTTGCAACATTTCTTGGTAAAGATTCACCCGTCCCCAGAGTTCTGCCACTGTTCCCCGCTGGTTTTGTAAATTCTGTTCCAACTGCTTAATTTCGTAACGTTTCGCCTCCTGTTCGCCACTTTGACGGTGAATAGTCCCCTCCATCTGGGCGATCGCCTCCCGCATCTGCTGAATTTGAGCTTCCAGTTTCTGCAATTCCTCCCCATGTTGATGCCGCTGACCCTCTAACTGGCTCAACACCGGCCCCAAATCAATTTTTTCATTTTGTTTGCCACCATCAGCCTTACCCAGCCTACGCTCCAGCACAGCTTGGTGTTGACTCAAAACCTCCTCCCTCTCCCGCAGACTGCGGCGCTGGCCTACGAGAGTTTCATTCAACATCTCATAATTTTCTTGCTCGTCAGCCAGTTCCCCTTCCAAACTCAAGCGATCGTACTCGCTAGCCGCTCGGATCTTCGCTTCCAACTCTTCAATCGCCTGGCGCTGAAAAGTCAGCTCCTCCTCCTGATCGTTAACAAAACGAAACACCTTTTCTAAATCCTGTTGCAGATGTTGCACCAACCCCTGCAACTCCTCCACCGGCATCTTTTCCAGCGCTTGCACATCCACCTTCTCGCTCACACTCACCCGATCGGAAGACTCAGCCAAGCGATAAAGTTGCTGGTAAACATCCTCCTGGGCCCGCATCTGCGATCCCAAAGCCTGAGTCTGCTCTTGCTTAACACTCAGAGCACTCTGCTGGCCCTTTAACTCAGCCCGCGCTTGCGCCAAAGAATCTTGAGCTTGTTGCCATTCTTGCCATCGATTCTGGATATTCTGACCGTTCCTTTCCACCTCATCCTGCTGCTGCTGAACCCAACTCCGTTTTTGTTCCAACTGCTGCCAGTGCTGATCCAGCAATGCTTGTTGAGCCACCACCATCGCCAAAGAGTGATTCAACTCCTCCCGTATTAACTCTTGAGGAGCAGCAGCCCCCGACAGTCGTTCGAGCAAATCCTGAATATTCTGGGCCTGCCGCTCGTCTAACACCGCCGCCTGCTGCAAATTAGTCTGCTGCTGCTCCATGCGCTGCATCTCGCCGCGCAACTGTTCCCAAGCACCCTCAATTTCCAGACGACTGCGATCGACCTCTTCCCGCAGGCGATTAGCCTCCTCCCGCGCACTTTCAATTTCCGAGCGTTGGGCCTCTAGCCGTTCGAGTTCCTCCTCCATTTGCGCTAGCTGCTCTTCGCGAGCCTGCATCTCCATCTCCCGGCGGTTAAGCTCCTGACTAGAAAAAGTTAGAGAAGCCTTCCACTGCTCTATTTCCTCTTCCTTGTCCTTAAACTTATCCTGCAACCGCGAGAAATTTTGCAGAATGCTCACCAATTGGCGGGCGGCCTCCTGAATTTGCTGCACCTGCTTACTATTGCTCAGCTCAACCAGCACCAGAGTCCCACCGTTGAAGCTATTAGCTTCCTCCGCTGGAATCAACTCCTCACCGGGTACAGCGCTCCAATTATGCTCGCTCCGCCGACAAGCTAGCAGTTTGAGTTCAGCCTTACCGCTACCAAGACCAAAGCTGCTTTTCTGTTTTTGTACTTCCGCTAGATACAGCACGCTGATCGTCCTCTTGAGGTGTCGTTTGCCCAATCCGTGGATAACATTCTTTTCCGACTGTAGCAGCACAAGCGCGTGCTGCTGGCTCGAAGCGTCCAGAAAGCGCAAGAATGCCCCGCCTTCTGGAATTGCAAGCTTTCTAATTCTGACGCGCTGCTACTAGGCGACAGAACTGAGGGGGCGAAGATTGGCCCGTTGCTGTAGTTCCAATTTAGGCTGAAGATGCGCGTCAAGGTCAGCTAGTCAAAAAGTTTTCATTTATTTTATCAGTCTTATCGCCTCGCGGGTAGAAGCGATCGCTAACCTAACATGATATATCATGCCAATCGGAGTACACCCCGATAATTTCCATGTCAGAGCAGTATTAGGCTAGTCTAACTATAGTTCAGAAGTTTAAGTAAACTACCCACCGCTAACCCTGACTTTAAAACCGAGGGCGACACGGGGGCGATGCCCCTACATAGATGTAGAGGGCCCGGTTGGCTGTACTGCTTGGATAGTAAAGTCATGCGACACGAGCTGATAGCCAAGTTAGCTCAAATTCCAACGGTTTTAAGGAGAAAACTTTAGCTCCATGCAGGGAAATTTGAATGAAATAGACATCCGTAGCATCCTGCAACTGATTGAGTTGGGCCAGCGAACTGGAGAACTGTTTGTCGAGGCCTACAGCTCAGCGAGCGGCGGCCTCAACCAGCAAGCTTTCCACCGTTCGCCCTCAGAACAATCTTGGTTTGTCTTCTGTTTTAATGGTCAGATCATCTACGCTACCCAGAGTGCGGGCAGTTTGTTTCGCCTGCGAGACTACCTGCGGCGCTATAAAGCCGACACCGCTCTTGACAATATCGAAGCACCTTCGATCGCATCTACGAATGCTCCTGAGTACGGCTACCTCTGGGCTCTGTTGGAAAACCACACCCTCACCCCGGCTCAAGGGCGCAGCATCATCCACAGCATGGTACACGAAACTTTATTCGACCTACTCAGCCTGCACCAGGGGGCTTTTACCTTTGAGATGGGGCCGGCTTTAGCCCCCCAGTTGACCAGCCTGGATATTAGTTCTTTGTTAGCTAAGATTATTAAACAAGTGCAGGAGTGGAAGCAGTTTCACCCTCACATTCAGTCACCAAACCAGTGTCCGGTGATTTCAGACCCCGCTCAACTGCGCTCAGCACTGCGACCCAATGTCTTTAACACCCTCAACCGTTGGGCTGATGGTCAGACATCGATTCGCCAAATGGCGCGATACCTGAACCGAGATGTCTTGACAGTTGCTAAGGCGATTTATCCATTCGTACAGCAGGGATTAGTACAACTGTTCTATCAACCCTCTCGCACGGACACTCAGGCGCGAGAATGGTCATCGCGGGAAATTAAAATTCCCAGAGTTGTCTGTATTGATGATGACAGCGTGATTCGCAAGACCGTCGAGGCGATTTTGAACGAGCATGGTTATGAGGCCACTGGTATTAGCAACCCCCTTAAAGCGCTGAGTCTGGTTTTTCAGCTCAAACCCGACTTAATCTTGTGTGACATTGCCATGCCAGAACTTGATGGCTACGAAATCTGCGCCATGCTCCGTAATTCTACTGCTTTTCGGCAGACACCAATTGTGATGCTAACTGGCATAGACGGATTTATCGACCGCGTTAAGGCGAGGATGGTAGGAGCAACTGACTACTTTACCAAGCCCTTTGGAGAAAGCGAGTTATTGATGCTCGTAGAAAAATATGTCGGGCCGGGTTTGAAGGAAGCTCCTGAATCGGCAAGATTATTAGCTGACGAACTAGAAAATCACATAGAAGAAAACCAGAAACCTCAGAAAACCTGATGCGATGCCTTCGGCGCGGCGTTTCGCGATCGCACTTTTAAGTTAGTTGGAATTCAATTTCCTACCAAAGTCAGTCTCAATGCCCGAAGTGCAAATATAATATACCTAATTCTCAACTAAGCTCCTAAACAAATATCCCTTGCGATTAGTAGTTCTCAGCTAGCGCCGATGGCAGTAATTCCTGTTAACGTTAAACCCAAGCTTGCCTGTAGCAAAATCTACGCTACCCATTTTAGTTGTAGAAGAGAGCGCACACAAGCAAAGGTAAACGAACTCAAAACCCCATCGAGGTTAATTCCTTGGTCTGTGGGTCAACAGAAATACGGGCGAACATTCCTTCGTCCTTACCCAACTCTCAAACAATCGCTATACGGGTAGGTATCGGCATTATGGTGGGCAACCCGGACTTCATATTACCAGGCTTCAATTCCGATCAAGCTCCTGAATTTCAAGAGCTGGAAAGTCCCGAAGGTGAACTACACCTGCGGTTTTACGTTCCTTCGGGAAACGAGTTTGCACTACCAGCGATGGGCATTCGAGAGGTACTTTCCCCGGCACCCGATAGAATGACCCCGATTCCCAATGTTTCTCCCTTGCTTTTAGGTACTCTAAATATGAGGGGGCGCGTGATTTGGGTTGCTGACTTGGGCCAATTTCTAGGAGACCAAACACCTTTAAACACGGACAGACCAGAAATTCCGATCATTGCAGTCGAAGATCAAGACACTATATTAGGGTTAGCAGTCGATCGAATTGTCGGGATGCACTGGCTCGATGTAGACCAACTGCACGCTCAGTCTTCAGCTCCTGATGGGATGGTTCCATTCCTTAGAGGGGAATGGTTATTGGGCGATGAGACTTCTCAGGTTCTCAGATTGCTAGACCAAGTGAAAATTCTGCGCTCGGCCCGGTGGGCTGCATGAAATCGATTTTATTTTTTCGATTTTATTTTTTCGATTGAGTCCGATCGCGCGTCAGAGAATCACTTCTAAAAGTCAAGGTAAAAATCTAAAATCTAAAATCTAAAATCTAAAATCTAAAATCCAAAGGGGGCGGCAAATGGCAACAACTACAGACTTTGAGCAGGAGTACCAGCGGGCAGAAGCGGCATACCTGGAGGGCAACTATGAAGAAGCTGCTGCTCTGGTTTACCAGTTAGTAGAAGATTTTCCCGAAGATCCAAGTGCTCGCTTGCTATGCGGTCACATCTACTGCTACGGGCTGCAACAGTATGATGTAGCGCGAGAACAGTACATGGTAGTGCTGAGTCTGACAGATGATACAGGCTTCGTAGATCATGCCAACAACGGCATTGCTTACGCAGAGCAGTTTGCCGTTGGAGCACCCGGAGAGAGTTTAGAGAATTTTTCAGAAGATTTAGATTTAGAAATGTACCCTGGTTTATCTGGGGAAAACGATTTAGAACAACCGGACTTATCGCTTTTTGGTGGCGGATCTGATTTGGAATCCGATCTCGGCACCAGTAGCCTAGAACTAGATAACGCTGGCATGATGGGCATGGGGCTTTCCGAGTTAGATTTTGAAAATAATTTAGAAAATTACGCCAACGACGCAGAACTTTTAAATCCCTTTGGCGAATCCCCCAACTTTGATAGCAACAGCAGCGGTAGTGGAGGGATGGCAGCTTTTGCCGATGCGGATCTCGACTCAGGGGTAGAGTTGGGGGGGCTGGATTTTGACGATGATGCGATGGCTATGGCTGATACCCAGCTTACCTTCCCCGCTCCCAAGGAAAAGCCATCACCGCCGGCTCAGGAACAGAGACAAGCAGATGTATTTGCCGGGGCTGCCTCGAAACAGAACGGTCGCACTATAGGCTCTCAATCCCTTGCCGATTCTGGGTTGGCAGACTCTGGGATAGAAGATCTAGGCGAGTTCCCAGAAGATTTTGATGATATGTTTGCGCCTTTGGAACTGCCAGACGACCTTAACTTTGAAGAATCTTACCCACCAGCCGAGACTAACGGCAAGCAAAAGATGCCACTCCAACCGCAGCCAACAGCCGAACCAGGACAGACAAGATCTAGAACATCAGGCATACAAGCCAAAGAAGGCAGCGATTTAGGTGGAAGTAAATCCAACTATTCCGTTGCTGAAGATGAAACCCTATTGATGGGATCGCACAGCGCCCCGGAAGCTTTAAGCGAGATCGGGAAACCCTCGAAAGATTTGAATTCAGGCTTTAAGTCCACTACCCAGGGAAGTAAAGCCGCCAAGGGTGAAGATTTGCAAAACGGGTTCAATATTCCAGATAGTTTCGACCTTGACAGCTTCGACGACGATGCCTTTGCTGACTCCTTTTCTAGCTACGAAGAAACGCCATCCCACTCCTTCGGCATGGCGGGCCCCGATAGTGACTTCCCCCTAACACCGAGTCCCCAAACCGATCGGGGTGACTGGATAGATGACTTCGATGAATTTGGAGATGTAGGCAACCTCCCCGACTTTGATATCTCTGACGATGCTAATAGCTCTATTCTGACCACAGGCGGTAGTAGCGGATTTGGAGGGATGACGGGCGGAGTCATGGGGGCGACTACTAGCAACCTGGACTTTGGGGATAACAGCGATGGCTCAGCAATTCGGGATGATGAGATTTTTAGCATTTCAGGAACCCCAGAGTCGGTACCGAGTTTCACTCCCACAGAAGAACCCATCGATGCGACAGTAACGGTAGAGCAGGGCGGGTTGGCTTTCTTGGAGAATGCCCCGCTGATTACTAAGCAATTGTACACGGCGATCGGTACGGGGTTAATTTCCTTGGTGGCTGTGGCACTGGTGACTAATTTTGCTTCTTACCAAGCCCTGAAGCAAGATAAACCAGAGGCGATCGCTTACTTGCGGCAAACAGGCTGGGCAATGACCGCAGCCGCCGGTTTCACCAGCTTTCTGACAGCTTGGGGCTTGGGTCACTTAGTTGCTCGTCAGGTGAGCAAATCGACAGACGACTTGCAAGTTCAGTTTGACTCTGTATCCCAAGGGAATTTAGAGGCTCGCGCCACAGTTTACTCAGAGGATGAATTTGGCAAAATGTCGGCCAAATTCAACCACATGGCAAAGGTGATTCTGACTACAACTAGCGATGCTAGAAGGAAGGCAGATGAACAGGAACAAGCCAAAGAAGATTTGCAGCGCCAAGTGATTCGACTGCTGGACGACGTAGAAGGGGCCGCTCGTGGCGATTTGACGGTGCAAGCCGAAGTCACAGCCGACGTATTAGGAGCCGTTGCTGACTCGTTTAACTTAACGATTCAAAACCTGCGGGAAATCGTCCACCAGGTGAAACAGGCAGCACGAGACGTGAGTACAGGCGCTTCTGAGAGTGCTACCTTTGCCCAAGGTTTGTCCTCTGACGCGCTGCGACAAGCTGAAGAACTAGCGGCGACATTGAATTCCGTACAAGTGCTCACAGACGCGATTCAGCGGGTGGCAGAAAGCGCTCGCGAAGCAGAAGAAGTAGCGCGGGGCGCAGCAGCTAGCGCCATCAAAGGCGGCGAGGCAGTGGAGCGGACGGTAGCAGGGATTTTAGAAATTCGGGAAACGGTAGCAGAAACGACCAGAAAAGTCAAGAGATTAGCCGAAGCTTCCCAAGAAATTTCCAAGATTGTCGCTTTGATTGCGACGATCGCCTCCCGGACGAACTTGCTAGCCTTGAATGCTAGCATTGAAGCAGCGAGAGCAGGGGAAGCAGGACGGGGGTTTGCGATCGTGGCGGATGAAGTGCGACAGCTAGCAGACAGATCCGCTAAGTCTCTTAAAGAAATCGAGCAAATCGTGATGCAAATTCAGAGTGAAACAGGGGCGGTAATGACGGCGATGGAAGAGGGGACTCAGCAGGTAATCGAGGGGACGCGGTTAGCAGAACAGGCGAAGCGATCGCTAGAAGATATCATTCAAGTAACGAACCGCATCGATGTACTGGTGCGATCGATTACCGCAGATACCATCGAACAAAACCAGACAGCAAGCGCTGTTTCTCACGTTATGCAAGCAGTAGAATTAACGGCCCAAGAAACTTCGCAAGAATCGCAGCGGGTATACGGTTCTTTGCAAAACTTGGTGGGCGTTGCGCGAGACTTGCTGACATCCGTAGAGCGTTTCCGGGTAGAAACTGCGGAAAGGCAATGAAGCA
>NZ_CACA01000209.1:0-9970 GCF_000180455.1 Kamptonema sp. PCC 6506 | reverse complement strand
CCTCTTTCCCTAGTCCCTAGTCCCTAGTCCCTAGCCCCTTCTTTTCACTTAATATAAGTTACAGGATAATCAGGATTAGCTGGATTACCCATCAACCGCTGATTTTTACAATCTACAAGCAAATCTAACTTCTCCAAAACCACCTGACCAATTAATACCTCATCCCCTGTCACCAGTGCATCCTCCGTAGTCCTACGCCCCTCAACTTCAATTAATATAGCCTCCGTTACTCCTACAGTTTCCTGACGACCATCAGCATACTTGACAAGCTGCTGTGCTATAATTCGTAAACCTAACTGCTCTACTATCTTTGCTGAAATTACTAGGTAAACTGAGCCTGTATCTACTAGACCTTCCGTTTCACACTCACGCAATAGCCGAGGTGCGAGCAAACCCCGACTGACTAGAGCTTCATCTATTGCATTTGTCAGCTTAACCTGAGTGTAAACTGCCCCCATGTTCTTAATTCCATCTAGTTCTAATTTATTTAATTCTTTCATATAAAATTACCTTTCGCTCTTTTCCTACTTAGATTATATGAGTTTTGCTAACTGAGACGCGATCGCACCTTTCTACCAGGAAATAGCGAGCCTACGGCGGACTTTGCCAACGCACCTCCCAGAAAACAAGCCCAGCAACCGCAAATAGTTTCTTTCCTCAAATAAATAGCAGTCAGTGCTAGTTTAGAAGTAGAGAGCGAAAAGCCTAACTCCCAAGGGATACAGCAAAAGTCGATCCAGCCGCAGCTCCCCTCATCGGGACAAACAACCGCAACAGTAATGTAAGAGGCAGATATGTCTAAATATGATTCCCAATTAAGATGCTCCTTTTGTGGCAAGTCGCAGGAGTATGTCCGTAAGTTAATTGCCGGGCCCGGCGTGTACATTTGCGATGAGTGTGTGGAACTGTGCAACGAAATTTTAGAAGAGGAGTTTTTTGACTCAAGCAAAGCTGCTGTGGGAACGTCTAACTCAGAGATGCGAGAATCTCTCTCAAACCCCACGCGATCGCAACCACGCAAACCCGGAAAGTCCAAAACCTCTACAACTGCCATTCTCAAACCAGTAGAAATCAAGCAACATTTGGACAACCACGTAATCGGCCAACACTCGGCGAAAAAAGTGCTTTCAGTGGCCGTTTACAACCACTACAAGCGTTTGAGTGTGGATCGAGATAAGGCTACCAAGCCTACCCCTGATGATGCCGTAGAACTCCAAAAATCCAATATCTTACTCGTTGGGCCCACAGGTTGCGGCAAAACCCTCCTTGCTCAAAGTTTGGCGCAAATGCTGGATGTTCCCTTTGCGGTAGCGGATGCAACGACGCTGACTGAAGCCGGCTATGTCGGTGATGATGTGGAAAATATCTTACTCAGACTGCTACAAGTGGCAGACTTTGATGTAGAAACTGCCCAACGCGGTATCATTTACATTGATGAAATTGACAAGATTGCCCGTAAAAGCGAAAACACTTCGATCACGCGCGATGTTTCCGGCGAAGGCGTACAGCAAGCTTTGCTGAAAATATTAGAAGGAACGGTAGTAAATGTCCCCCCTCAAGGTGGCCGCAAGCATCCTTACCAAGATTTTATTCAACTTGACACTAGCAAAATTCTATTTATCTGTGGCGGTGCTTTTGTTGGTTTGGAAAAAATAGTTGAACAGCGTCTTGGTAAGAAATCTTTGGGCTTTATTCAGCCCCAAGAAGCGGAAGGTATAGCTAATGGTATTCCGGCAAAGGATAAACGTGCAGCAGATATTTTGCAACACGCACAACCTGATGACTTAGTGAAGTTTGGCTTAATTCCTGAGTTTGTGGGACGGATGCCTGTTGTGACGGTGATTTCGCCCTTAGACGAGGCGGCTTTGAT
Source organism: Kamptonema sp. PCC 6506 (assembly GCF_000180455.1). Classification (NCBI taxonomy): domain Bacteria; kingdom Bacillati; phylum Cyanobacteriota; class Cyanophyceae; order Oscillatoriales; family Microcoleaceae; genus Kamptonema; species Kamptonema sp. PCC 6506. Next base: position 8,100 of record NZ_CACA01000209.1, on the reverse strand, counting down.
GGAGATATTAACTGAGCCCAAAAATGCGCTGGTTAAGCAATATCAAAAGCTGCTGAAGATGGACAATGTGCAGTTAGAATTTCAAGGGGATGCGCTGAAGGCGATCGCACAGGAGGCCTATCGTCGCAAAACTGGTGCGCGGGCTCTCCGCAGCATCTTGGAAGAGTTGATGCTGGATGTGATGTACGAGTTACCTTCCCGCAAGGATGTGGCTCGATGTACTATCACTAAGGAAATGGTGGAGAAGCGATCGACTGCGGAGTTGTTATGGCATCCCGCTTGGCGAAAACAGCACGAAACTGCTTAATTGTTAGTTAACAGTTAACGGTTAACCGTTAACTGTTACTAACTTTTTCTCCTTCACTTCCACAGGCGCACTTAACGCTTCTTCCAAATCAGCACATCCTAATTTTTCCTCTAAAATTGCCATCACTTCGCGGCCAAAATCATTAGAATTTCTTTGCCAAGCATCTAAACAAACTTGCCCAAAAAATGAACCCAAAGGTTCAGGATTCCACAACAACTTCCTGGCATTCCAAGGCATTAAACTCATTGGATCGTAACCAGGTTTGAGAATATCTTTCTTAAACGCATACTCTTCTAAAATAGTATGAGGCTGCAACCCAATAAAGAAAATTGCAGGTTCCACCTTATCAGCGCCAAAAATCCGTTCTAATTCCCGATGATAGGCAATAGTTTGGCGAATCGTATCAAAGGTTTCATCAATCACATTAAATGAGTAATTCACCGAAACCAAATCGTTAAAACCAGCCGCCTTCAAATCGCGGCAATTTTCCAAAACTACACGCAAATTATAACCCATTCGCATCTTCCTAACGAGTTCCTGGGAACCGCTAGTAATGCCAATTTCAAAGTAATTCATCCCCGTTTTTGCCATTAATTCGCACAACTGCGGCGTTAAGTTATCTGCGCGAATATAAGCGGCCCAGTGAATATCAGTCATCCCAGCATCAAGGATTTTCTGCAATAACTCAACAGCATCATCGATGTATTTACGTGCGGGGATAAATTGAGCGTCGGTAAACCAGAAATTACGAATGCCGCGATCGTATAGTTGCCGCATTTCTGCAACTACTTCATCCGCAGGATTAATCCGCACTTGTTTACCTTCAATTACTGTATAAATGCAGTAGCAGCAATTATGAGGACAGCCGCGTTTAGTTTGTACGCCAACGTAGAAATCTTGGTCTTGAAAGTAATACTGTAATTCCGGCCAGATGGTTTCAATGTAATCGTAATTACAAGCGGTTTTTTCAATATTGGCTGGCTTTTCGTGAATTAAGCGATCGCGCGGCGTAGTTTCGCCAACAATATAACACCGTTCGTTACTAAGATCCTCACCCCGCAACAATTTCTCTAACAGCGCCTCTCCCTCACCTACGGAGACAATTGTTCCTGCTGGTAAACTCCGGCCCAATTGCTCATAAAACACGCTTACAGCACCACCACCCACCACTAAACGTGCTTCGGGATGATATTTTTGGGCGCGTTTCAACCCCCGTTTAATTAACCCCAAATTGCGCCAAAGTTCCGCATAGTAGGAAGTCGCTAATCGCAGTCCCCCTAATGCGCCTCGCATCTTAATCAAAGGATTTTTAGCATAATAAAACTCAAAGGCATTCTGAAGCGGGTTCCCGCCTCTACCGCCAACTGGTGCGTAAATCTGAATATCTCGCCAGGAGAAAACTAGCAATGTTGGCTGAAATTCATCTACGCAAGCATCTAAGGCGCTATTAAAGTCTAAAGGAGGCACTGCACCCAGATCGAAAATCTTCTGTTTCACGTCTGGAAACAGCTTGTGAACATGATCCGAGAGGTAGACAACTCCAATTGGGAAAATGGGATTGCAAGGGAGACGAACGTAGAGAACTCGGTTTTCCATGATGTTTATTATATTGGAAATTTACGAATTTTAGAGGGTTATTGATTTGAACCTGGGGGAGGGTGACAACCCTCCCGAAACCCATGCCGGGTAAAGATTGAGCAAGGTTGTGGTAAAGTAAAGATAGGCAGCCTGTGTTGTTATAGACGTTTCCTATCTCAAAAATATCAGGAGTTCGGACAGGAAACCGACCGATCTGTGACGTTGCGATCGCTGCCACTGGAAGACTAGTTGAGCTCAAAGGCTATTGGAATGCTTCGGCAATTACTTCTTCAGCATTATGGTATTTACCACTGTTGAGTTTTTGTGGGATTAACTCGGCTTGTTCGGGTTTTAAGGTGATGTTCATAAGTCTTTATTCCCGGATTCAATCTATCTTAGATTATAGCATTGTATGGAAGTCTTGTCCAGAAGTACAATCTTACTATTAATTGGGTTGTGCTTTTAATTTGGCAGCCATCATTTCCAAAAGCTGTTTCTCACGATGGAGTTTTTCTTCTAAGGTTTGAATCTGTTCCCGCCGTGCTTCTATTTCTATAGCGCGGCGCGATAATTCTTGGCTTTGTAATGTTAAAATCTGTCTGCACTGTTCGGCTTTTTCACATTCTTGCTGTAAAAAATCTGGCGTAATTCCTTTAGTTAAATATTGCTGTACGAGTTTAAGTACCCATTCTGTTGCGTCTTTAATACTTGAAATTTCCTGATGCTCTGTAATCTCTACTAACACTAATATGCCTTCATTGAAGGTGTAGTTAAAACTTGAGTTGAGAATTGTATCTATAGTAAGGAAAACATTTTTTTCCCCAAGAATAGCCCAAGTATTGTCCGGTTGTTGGCAAGCCAGTAATCTTAAAGCTATTTGTCCTAAAATTTTTTCCTTTTCTACTTGAGCTAAGTGTAACATAGCTATTTTTCTGCCAATTATTAGGACTTAGCTATTCGTAACGCCGCCCTCTGGGCGGTAATTTTATTGCCAAAGGGCGGCGCTACGGTTTAAAATTGATTTATGCGATCGCGCAAAATTTCCGCCTGTTTCTCCGCTTCAGCTAAAGCATCTTTCGCACCTTGAACAACTTCTAAAGTAGCTTTTTCTACAAACTTAGGATTATTCAAACGTGCAGAAATAGATTTTGCTTCCGCTTCCACTTTGCCAAGTTTCTTCTCTAATTTAGCGCGTAAAGCTGCAATATCTACCACTCCCGCTAGAGGAATTATTACTTGCACAGTCCCTACAACTCCCGCAATAGATCCACCATCGCCCCCCTTAAGCAGCGGAGAATTAGGATCTAAACTCCGAGTAATAGTCAAGTTTTCAACCTTAGCTAAATCTTGAATGTACGATTCTGTTACTGTCAAGATTTGGCGTTCCTTCTCGCTTTCGCTTTGCAGAATTACTGTCACTTTAACGCTGGGTTTAATGTCAGAATCCGCTCGTAAGTTACGAATTGTTCTAATTGTACCAAATAACAACTCAAAGTGCTGTTCTAATTCAGCATCAATTAGAGATTTATCCGCCTCTGGATAAGCTTGCAAAGCGAGACATTCTTCTTCACCTTTTTGAGTGAGAGTATGCCAAATTTCCTCAGTAATATGGGGCATGAAAGGATGTAATAATTTTAAAATCCCTTCCAGTACATAAGCTAAAGTTTGCTGCACAACTTGCTTTGAGGTAGGATCGGCATCGGGTAGCAAGCGAGACTTAACTAACTCAATGTACCAGTCGCAAAAATCACCCCAAATAAACTCGTAAAGTCCCTTAGCAGCTTCTCCCAAACCGTAATTCTCGATATAGTTGCGAGTTGCTTCTACAGTTTGATGATAGCGAGAAAGAATCCAACCATCGCACAATTCTAAACCCTCTACAGGTGCACCCAATTGTTGCGGTGTCTTCCCTTCTAAACTGATCATCACAAACCGGGCCGCATTCCACATCTTATTAGTGAAATTACGCGACGCTTCCACAGTCGCCGACTCCTGAGTTTTGCGATTGTAATCCAGGCGTACATCTTGACCCGCACCCGCCGTTTCTCGCATTAAGGCATAACGCAAAGCATCAGTACCGTACTTATTAATTAAAATCAGCGGATCGATGCCATTACCAGCAGTTTTTGCTTGTTTCTTGCCATTTTCATCTAACATCAAACCGTGAATATAAACAGTTTTAAATGGCATTTTACCCGTAAAATGTCCCGCCATCATCGTCATTCTGGCAACCCAGAAAAAGATGATATCAAAACCAGTTGATAAAGTAGTGTTGGGGTAATATCTTGCTAAATCCTGTGTTTCCTCCGGCCATCCCATTGTCGAAAACGGCCATAGTCCCGATGAAAACCAAGTATCCAACACATCTGGATCTTGTTCGATCTTGACATTTTCCCCGAATTTTGCTTGAGCTTTTTCTTCTGCTTCCGCTTGATTTCTAGCAACCACAAAAGGTGTAGAATCAGTAATTTCTCCGCCAGTTTCGCTGATAGCATACCAAGCAGGAATTTGATGTCCCCACCATAATTGCCGCGAGATACACCAATCCTTAATTTTAACTAGCCAATCGCGATAAACTTTTGTCCAACGTGCAGGTATAAACTCTGGTTGATTTTCTTTATCCAGAAATTCTAAAGCAGTTTCAGACAGCGGTTGAATCTTGACAAACCACTGAGTTGACAGGAGGGGTTCAACTGGAACTTTACCGCGATCGCTATAAGGAACCTTATGCTTATACTCCTCAATTTTTACCAGAAAACCATCAGTTTCTAGCTGTTTAACAACATTCCTTCTGGCGGCAAATCTGTCTTGTCCTTGGAACGGGCCTGCATTTTCATTTAAGCTACCGTCTTTATTCATAATATTAATAAACGGCAACCCATGACGTTGACCCATTTCAAAGTCATTAGGATCGTGGGCGGGAGTGACTTTCACGCAACCAGTCCCGAAGGTTGGATCGACTAATTCATCGGCAAAAATAGGGATTTGGCGATTCATAATTGGCAGAGTTATAGTTTTGCCAATTAAATGTTTGTAGCGGTCATCATTAGGATTAACTGCAACTCCGGTATCACCTAACATTGTTTCGGGTCGAGTTGTCGCTACTTCCACATAGCCGCTACCATCAGTAAGAGGATAGCGGAAATGCCATAAATTACCGTTAACTTCTTTATTTTCTACTTCTAAATCTGATACGGCTGACTGACTGGCGGGACACCAGTTAACTAAATAATTACCGCGATAAATTAGCCCTTCTTCATAGAGTCGAATAAAAGCTTCTAATACTGCCTTTGATAAGCCTTCATCCATTGTGAAGCGTTCCCGCGACCAATCGGCGGACAATCCCAGCCGTCGCAGTTGATTAACTATTGTACCGCCGGATTCTGCTCTCCATTGCCAAGCTTTTTCTAGGAATTTCTCGCGGCCTAAATCGTAGCGAGTTTTGCCTTCAGCTTTGAGTTGTTTTTCGAGGATAGTTTGAACTGCGATGCTGGCGTGATCCGTACCGGGGAGACAAAGGGTATTATCGCCTTTCATGCGGTGATAGCGAATTAGTGCATCAATTAAGGAGTTATTGAAAGCGTGGCCCATGTGGAGGCTGCCGGTGACGTTTGGAGGTGGGATAATGATGCAATAAGGTTCGCCACCTTTTTCGGGGTCGGCTTTAAAAATTTGGTGGTCTTCCCAATATTTTTGCCACTTAGCTTCGGTGGCGAAGGGATCGTATTGAGGGGGTAGGTTGGGGGTCATTGGTAATTGGTAATTGTTAGTTGTTGGTTGTTGGTTGTTAGTTGTTAGTAATTGGTAGTTGGTAATTGGTAGTTGGTAGTTGGTAATTGGTAATTGCTTATTCAGGATTTATGCGCTATGAGCAGAGAAACAAACCGGGTTTTTATGGAATCTGTGGGCGGGAACGAAGTATTTTCGTAAAAAACCCGGTTTCTGGGTTCCTTGTTCTACAACTCACAACTAACAACTAACAATTACCAATATTTAGCTCCACATTCCTACACTTTCAGGGTTGCCGTCGGGATACATGGATATAGGAAGCTCGTTGTAAGTTGGCTCTGAATTTCCCTGACCATTATCTGTAGTTGGATAACCGTTATTTGCTCCGGGAACAGTCTCTTCTTCATCTCCTACATTATAAGAGTTATCTTCTACTTCTAAAGTATCGGGTGTAAATTCTAAACGCAACCTAACTTTTCCTTTTTTCCAGTTTTGCCCAGGACTTAAAAGTTCGCACTCTATGCCGTCAATAAACAATTCTTCGTCGGATATTTTTGACTGTAAGATGGTCATCAATTCGCTAACTTTGAACGTGCATTGAAACATTAAAGCGCTGGCACTGGCAGATAAAACATCGTCGCTATTGAGCAAATTATCTGTATTGTTCATGTTGATTGTCCTTGGTAATTATTTCATTTTGTCGGCGGTTAAGGCCGCGTTTATTGGGCGGTTGAAACCGCATCTACACAAACTAAACCCGCCTGCGCGGGTTTCAATGACTTTGATTAGAAAAACCAGCCGTAAGAATGAAGGCCCTTTCCTAATAGATTAACTCCTAAATAGCAGACCCAAACTACGAAAAATCCTGTTGCTGCTAAAATTGCAGGTTTTCGTCCTTGCCATCCGCGAGTGATGCGGGCGTGCAAATAGGCGGCAAATACTAACCAAGTGATTAGTGCCCAAGTTTCTTTCGGGTCCCAACTCCAGTAGGAACCCCAAGCTTCGTTAGCCCAAACTGCGCCGGCGATGATGCCAATGGTAAGTAGGGGAAATCCCAAACCAATGATACGATAGCTAATGTTATCGAGAGTTTCTGCTAAATTCAAGCGCTGAGGAGAGAGGAGTTCAGTTTTTGAAACGGGGGATGTTTGGGTTGCAACTAATTCTAAGACAGCGGTTTTGCTGTGACCATTGTTGTTAGAGGTTGCAGTGGTTGCAGGGGAAGTAAGTAGATTATCTTGTGGTTGAATTACGAGGTTTTCAGGGCGTTGGAGGTGGTTGTCACCGTTGCGGTTGCTGTTGGTTCCAAAAGAACTACCTGTGAGTATGATGTTTTGGCCGCGAGTGACGATCAGGAAGGCGATCGCTAGGAGTGCGCCTACCATTAAAGTTGCATAACTCAGCATCATCACGCTAACGTGCATCATCAGCCAGTTTGACTTGAGGGCGGGAACTAGGGGTTCCGCTGATTGCATGGTTTCGGGTAAAGTGAGGGTGGCAAAGGCTGAAATTGCCATTGCTACGGGGGATGTAGCTACTCCGACTAAGCGAGATCCGCTCATATTTTCAGCCAGGATGTGGATGGCTGTAATCCCCCAAACTAAGAAAAATAGGGATTCGTAAAGGTTGCTTAAGGGGAAATAACCGGCTTCTAGCCAGCGAGCCCCAAGCAAAGCTGCGATCGCAAGATTGGCGATCGCCATTCCCGCAGTACCTAAAGCTGACAGATAGGGGATACCAGGAAATGCTGCGCCTCCCCAGTAAATCAGCATGGTGGCGAAGAGAATGGCAAATGAGATATTATCCAGCGAGTTCTGGAGTGCAACCAGATCCATCAAAGAGTTCTCCTATGAAGTTTTAGTGTATCTATACCTAAGCATATCGATCCTACTGGGGAATGGGGCTTTTTGTTGTTGAACAAAGGGATTTTCTGCGATTGTGGGCTTTTTAGGGAATTATCCTAACAACATACTCAGCCTAGTTGCGATCGCTTAGCCCACTTATTAGTCCGAGTTGGAAAGGCACGCAATCAGGGGGCAAAGGTTCAGCTATTCTTTAGAATGGGCAGATGAATTTTGCGATCGCGTTGGTGAAGGATAGCAAGAAGGCGGTTCTAGGACTTATCACAGAAGTCGGAAGGCAAATTCAATAATTGCATTTTACTTAGGACTCCGGTTCTTCCGTATTTAGTATGCTAAATACGGAAGAACCATATTCCCAAAATCACAATCCTCTTAGATCATGGTTATCATCCTGAACATCTGACTATTGAATTACAATACTCCGGACAGTTTTGGAGTAGAGACGCGATCGCCCGTCCACAAAAAAGTAAGTAAAATTTGAATCTCAAAGGCAGAAAAAAAGACACTCTTTAGGTTAAGCTTAAAAAAACTGACTAGTTGCCTTAAACTTAGCCAAATATGAAGCCTATAATCGCCACTTGTCTGCCCATCCATTCGTGTTTTCGATGGCCTCTTATAAACGTC
>NZ_CACA01000210.1:0-13207 GCF_000180455.1 Kamptonema sp. PCC 6506 | reverse complement strand
AAAAGTTTACGACCTAATGGATTATGAAACAGAGGTAAGACGCGCTCTGAGTTTATCTTCTGGCCTGTTTCTCCTGAATTTGTGCTAAATTCCCACTCGGAATAGAGGCGATTAATTGGCGCGTATAAGCTTGTTGCGGTTGCCGATAAATTTGTTCCGCTGGCCCAATTTCTTCTATTTTGCCTCGATTCATGACCATGATGCGATCGCTCATAAACTTGACTACACCGAGATCGTGGGAAATGAAAATATAAGTCAGCCCAAATTCACCTTGCAATTCTTTTAACAAGTTCAAAACTTGAGCTTGTACCGACACATCTAGCGCCGATACTGATTCATCGCAGATAATAAACTTAGGATTCAAAGCTAAAGCACGAGCAATGCAAATTCGCTGTCTTTGACCCCCAGAAAATTCGTGAGGATAGCGACGCATTAAGTCAGGATTTAACCCAACTCTTTCTAATAAATAAGCAGTCCGTTCTCGCCGCTCTTTTATACTCTTACCAGCACCGTGAATCATCATCGGTTCCATCACGGCATCCCCAATATTTATCCGAGGATTGAGAGAGCTAAAAGGGTCTTGAAAAATAATTTGCAGATCGCGCCGCAACCATTGTAACTTCTGAGCGTATTGCCTATTTTGGCGATATTTGAGCGCCCATTGCCATTTAGAGTTTGCTTGATTAGGAGGTGTTATTTCTTCACCTTCAAAAAACACTTGACCGCTAGTTAGCGGAATTAATTGTAACAAAGCTCTAGATAAAGTAGATTTGCCGCAACCTGATTCTCCTACCAAGCCTAAAGTTTCTCCTGGTTGAACATCAAAAGAAACATCATTTACTGCCATAAATAAGCGTTTTATTTCCCCAAACATCCCCGATACAGGGAATCCCACTCGCAAATTTTTAACAGAAAGTAAGGGGTTTGATTGCTGAAAATCAACTTTTTCTTCGTTCTTTAAATATTCTTCTACTTTCCCAACTTTTTCCTTAATTAAAAATTCACCACTACCAGAAGTCGTAACTTCCATGAAATCAGCAATAGTGGGTAATCGTAGGGTTTGCCGATCGGGATTGGGGCGACAAGCTAATAAACCTTTAGTGTAAGGATGTTGAGGATTAGTATAAATTTGTTCAATGCCACCACATTCTACAATCTTACCTCGATACATTACAGCTACGGAGTCGGCAATTTCAGCGATTACCCCTAAATCGTGGGTAATAAACATCATCGCCATGCCTCTTTGATCGCGTAATTCCCTCAGTAAAGCTAAGATAGTTGCCTGTACTGTTACGTCTAAAGCTGTAGTCGGTTCGTCGGCAATTAACAAAGTAGGATTGCAAGAAATTGCCATTGCAATCATCACCCGCTGAATTTGACCGCCAGAGAGTTCGTGGGGATAGCGGTCTAGCATTGCCTGTTTCTGGCGGTTTACTAATTGCATTAAATCGCGATCGTTTTCTGCGAATTTACTTCCCTCTTGGCTTTCTTCTAAGCACTTTTGTCTTAATTCTGAGTCGCTGGGTAACAGTTTTACTTCTTGTAATAATGATGCGGCTTCGCGCCTTGCTTCCACTTCAGAAACATTTTTATGCAGACAAATTGCTTCTGTTAATTGAAACCCGATGGTATAAACGGGGTTGAGGGAGCTCATAGGCTCTTGAAAAATCATGGAAATTTGGCTCCCGCGGTATTGTTGCCTATCTCTGGGTAGGAGTTGCAGCAAGTTTACAGGTGCAGAGGTGACAGCTTGTTTGCCGTCACTCTTGGCGGAGGAAAACCAAATTTCTCCAGTGGTAGCAGCGGATGAACTCGGCACTAAGCCCATGACAGCAAGGGCGGTGACAGATTTTCCTGACCCTGACTCTCCGACAATTCCTAGAGTCTGCCCTCGTTTCACCTCAAAAGAGATGCCGTCAACGGCGTTGACTAGCACAGGCGATTCGCCTGGGCCCGCAGATTGAAATTGAACCCGCAGGTCGCGAACGTCTAGGACGGTCTCACTCATGGAGGTAATAAGCAAAAGTTAATGGGAATTTATAGCAACCGCCAAGGCGGTTAGGGGCTAGGGGCTAGGGGCTAGGGGCTAGGGGAAGCGTGAAAGAAGGGAAAGAAGGGAATAGAATCAGCGAGTTTGGTGGAACTCAGAACATCTTAACTGCCCAGAAGGTTGCTATAACTGGATTTTAACAGTATCTCGCCAGAATAGCAGAAGGCAGGAAGCAGGTATAGCAGGAGGCAGGAGTCATGAGGCAGAAGGGTTGAGTCTGTCTAGATGCTAATTCTATTCGCCCTTTTTACTTAAAAACCAATTACCTGAGTGTTTTCTGGTAAAGCTGCTGTATCGGAAATTTTCTTAAAGACGGTTGCTTGAGCGTTAACAGCAGAGGGTCTAGGGTCGCCCGGTTTGGTTCCTTGCAATTGCAGGCGCATTAGACCTTCGGTGGTGAGTTCAAAGACGGTCATTACGGTTTGAGTGGCGCTGAGGCCGACATCAAGGTGCATTGGTTGATTTTTGGTATCAACTTTGTATCTCATTTCTTTGGCGCGGGCGGCCCCTTGGGGTGGTTGGACGACTAGATATAATTTGCCTTCTGGGGCAAAGATGAAGCTGAAAGACTGACCGGATGGGTCTGTGGCTTCCCATTGTCCGAGCAATTTCTGGTCGATATTATCGGTGGGGGCGGTTGTTTCGGCGGGGGCGGTTGTTTCGGTTTGGGCAATTGCTGGGGCTATTGTTGATAATGGGTTGGCTTGGGCGGCTAGGCCGCTGAGGATACCGAAACACAGGCAGGATGCAATTAATTTGGGAAGAATTTTGGAGTTAGTCATTAGACTGCTGTGAAGTTGGGTGATTTCTGTTTTTATAGTCTAGTGCAAAAATCTCGATTTGACTGGTTTAAAATTTTATTGTGAAGGAAATTCGGCTTAAATTAAGTTAAATATAACAATAAAGCGTATTCTGGATTCATCGGAGGTTAAAAAAAGAGCGATCGCGATTTAACTATAATAATTCACGCAATATTGTTTCGATCGCTACATCGGGTAGACCAAGTACCAAAGCTATTTGACATAGTTCGATACCTTGACTGTGCAATTTGCAAACGACATCAGCGACATCAATTTCTAGGCGTTCGATCTGAGTTTTGAATCTGGAGTTAGTGGCGCGATCGTTGTCAAAGTCGCTAGGTGGAGAAGGACAGGGGTTGAGGTTGAGAGTGTGGACGTATTCTACGTATTGAATATAATCTCTGCCGAAGTTTGAAGTATTGCTAATATTTCTGCGATCGCAAGCAGCTTTGAGATTGCCTTTTTGCATATCTTCATCCATAACTACCGAGAGAGTTTTGAGTAACTTGTAGCCGACTTCTCGGACGTATTTGGTAGTGTAGCGGGTGTCACGGGCGATCGTTTCGTAGGTTTTGCCATCATACATTCCCTGAAACACTAACCGTTGCAGCGTATTGAGATGTTTTCCAGTTTTCTCGAAGATCGGGGAATCAACTAATTTTAGCAGTTCGTTTTCGTCAGGGACGGCTTGCAACGGGCGATCGTCCTTGGGCACCATAGGTTGAGCGAAGACAAAATAAAATTGTGTGAAACTTCGGGCTTTTTCAGTCTTTTTCGGGCTTTTTTGGTCAAGACATAAGTGAGACAGGTGAGGTACATTCTGAATCAGTTTATTTGCACCAACACCAAGTGAGCGATACAATGCCTGACAATTTAGCTCTGCTGGACAAAAGCGATGACATATTGAACAGCGATCGCGGGGAGACTCAAGAGGATTGCGGCTGTCCCTTCAAAAAAGCCGGGACTCAAGAGACGGCATCGAATGCTCAGAATGTCCAGAGTATCCTCAACCTTGGGGGCAACGATACGCTAGAAGGCTCTGTCACGCAAGACTTTTTGAATGGTAACACAGGAAACGACTTTATTTCTAGTAGTGTTGATGGGGATATGGGGCGATCGCTCTGACGGGGTGACAACCCCGTCAAAAGCTTGATAAAATAAAGGACATAGCCTTCAAACCCCTCTGAAAAAATGGGAGCTTATTGGGCCTAATTTTCATCAATTCCGCAATAGTTGCATGGCAAAACTCCATTCCTACTACCCACAACTGACCATATAATCCTATCCAAAAACTACTATGACGGCGTTGCGATCGCCTCGACTCAATTAGGCGACCGATGTATTTCTGAATTCCCTTTAGCTTGAACTGTCGTCGGCTCTCAAACATGATGGGGTATGGCATCAATGTCGCCAATAACTCAATACTCACTTGTTTACGGATTTGGAGCAGAAAAACTAAGATTGTCAGAGTCAAGTATTCAGCTTTCTTGAGCTGCTGTTGGAAACAAATTTGGTAAAATGGAGGTAACATTTTTAATAGATGGGGCGACTTTACAATACTGACCCCATCTTTTTTTACCATGAATCGGTCAAAACCCTGTCAGTTAGGGGTTTTGATGGGGTTGTCACCCCGTCAGAGTCGTGACTTAAATTCTATTTCAAATTTCACAAATTTTGGTCTTGATGGTGGATTAACTGGTAGATTCAACATTAACGCTGTGTGTGATGCAGAATTGGTTTAAGCGCGATTAATTCAATATTGAATAAAATTTGTAGGGGCGGGTTCGCCAACAATTCTTGCCACATAACAAATAATCTTGAAAACCCGCCCCCACCCAACGAATAATCCCTAACAACGATCCTCGTCTTATTGTTAAATTCAATGTAATTTTTAATCTTTTCGTGGGGTGGGGGCGGGTTTTTAGGATGGTCGATGGGTGTCAGATATTTGGGCGAACCCGCCCCTACAGGCCTTATAATTATGGTGTTAGATTGTTTGCAAAAATATGAAATATAATCCTGATATCCATCATCGCCGCTCTATTCGTCTACCAGGATATGACTATAGCCAACCAGGTGCATATTTTGTAACAATCTGTATTTGGCAACGTGAATGTTTATTAGGTGAAATTCAAGAGGGGAATATTCTATTAAACAGTTATGGTGAAGTTGTTAATTTTAATTGGTTTAATCTGATCAAGGTATATCCTCATATTGAATTAGATACTTTTGTGATTATGCCGAATCATATTCATGGAATTATTATCATAAAAAATCGTAATCAAGATTGTAGTCTATCGGAAATTGTAAGGGGTTTTAAAACATTTTCTGCCCGTCGGATCAATCAGCTACGTTCTGTTTCAGGCATACCTGTATGGCAAAGAGGTTATTATGAACATATTATTCGGAACGAAACCGCCTTATCTAAAATTCAGGAATATATTATCAATAATCCGTATAATTGGGAAACCGATGAAATGCACCCATGTCAAAAATGGCGATCGCACCCAACGGCAAAACAGCGATTTCAGCTTCAGGGGATAATATCCTGAGATTGGAGGGAATGGGGGATTTGTGCGCCGAGGCCAGAAACCGGGTTTCGACCTAGATATCTCGTTGGGAAGCTGGGATTTTTCAGAGAAACCCGGTTTCTTGGCGTAGGACGGAAGATGTCATCCCTATTCTGTCACTGAGCGGGAGATAATTTTCTGTAACTACTCGCTTGTAAGGCTTTCGCCTTGGAAAGCCTAAATTATTGAGAATGGCTAAAATCCAGCGATCGCCAGGAGAAAGCCTTTTTCTGTGACTAAAGTAACATAATAGGGATCACCCTGCCGCAATCATTACACTATTGGATTTAATCACCGCGAAGACTTCTTTCCCTTTCTTTAAACCCAGTTTATCAGCCGATGTCCGAGTGACAATCGACACCAACTCTACAGAGGGTGCGATCGCCAGGGTGACTTCCGCATTCACTGTGCCTTTGACAATGCGTTTCACTTTGGCTCTCAAAATGTTGCGGGCACTGATTTGTACCGCCTGCGATCCTGGTGTATTCATCAAATCATTAGCAAAGCTTGCCGAAGGCATCGCTTCTTCTCCTTCCTCCTCTAAATCCTCAGAAAATTCTATGGAGTTGACCTCAAGCGGGGCAGATGAGGACGATTGCCCCATCTGTCGAATCATTTCTCGCAAAATTTCTGTCTTGCTGCGTTGAGTCTGCTGACAAATCTGTTCGAGAATTTGCCGCTCTTCATCGGAGGATTGGAAAGTTATCCAGCCTTGCTCTTTTCTTGGCATCGTAGAATACCAAATATGTTGGTATAAAGTTGGTATGATTGGGCATCGAATATCATTCTAGCGGTAAATCGGTCGTGCGATCGCTCTGATTTCACCATATCAACCAGGACTTTGGCACCCAACCACAGCAACCGGGTTTCGACGGAGCTCAACCAACAGGTTTTTTGACGAAAATATAGCAGGAGGCAGGAGGCAAAAGGCAGAAGGCAGGAGGTTAGTTGTATGAAGTTCACTCAACAATGCCGATTGTATCAATAATTTGGAGAATTGGGATTAGTACCAACCACAGCTAAAAACTAAAATCAACAACCAACAATAAATAACTAACAACTAACAACTAACAACTAACAACTAACAACTAACAACTAACAGTTAACAGTTAACAAATACAATGATTACCGATCTCTCCCCATTATGGATTTCTCTTAAAACCGCAGGACTTGCCACCATTGCTACATTCTTTACAGGCATTCCAATTGCTTACTGGATGTTGAATTATCGAGGGCGATGGAAGTCCCTTATTGAGGGCGTTTTTGTATCGCCGTTAATTTTGCCGCCAACAGTTGTTGGCTTTTTGCTGCTGTTATTATTTGGCAAAAATGGCCCCTTGGGGCAGTTAATGGCTCAGTTTAATTTCACAATAGTTTTTACCTGGTATGCGGCTGCGATCGCGGCGACAGTTGTCGCTTTTCCCCTAATGTACAAAACTGCATTAGGAGCATTTGAACAAGTCGATCGCACTCTGCTGCAAGTTGCCCAAACTCTGGGCGCATCCAAGGTACGGATTTTCTGGCGCGTGCTGCTTCCACTTTCTGTCCCCGGTATTGTAGCTGGAACAACTCTAACATTTGCACGAGCTTTAGGAGAATTTGGGGCAACTTTGATGTTAGCGGGGAATATTCCCGGTCAAACTCAAACTATTCCTATGGCAATTTACTTTGCAGTGGAAGCAGGGTCAATGAATGAGGCTTGGCTGTGGGCGATCGCGATTATGACGATCTCATTATCCGCGATCGTTGCGGTCAATCTGTGGCAGAAACAATATGAGCGCAAGATTCAAGGTAAGCAATTTGGCGCGATCGAAGCTAATGAACCCGTGTATGGTAGGGAAAAAGAAGGGGCTAAGGACTGGGGACTAAGCGCTAAAGTAACAGAAAAAGAAAATTATTCCCTGCGCCAAAGTCCCTATCCCCTAACCCCTTCTTCTATCAAGCAAGGGCTACTGGTTGATATTGAGAAACAACTGGCAAACTTTACCCTGAAAACCGCTTTTAGCCTTCACCAAGAAACTATGGGATTACTAGGGGGATCTGGTTCTGGTAAGAGCATGACACTGCGTTGTATTGCGGGGGTAGAAACCCCCAGTCAAGGGCGAATTATTCTTAATAGTCAAACTATATTTGATTCAGAAAAGGGGATTAATATCCCCAGTCATCAACGGAAAGTAAGTTTAGTGTTTCAAAACTATGCACTATTTCCTCACATGACTGTTTTCCAAAATATTGCTTTTGGCTTGCAACATTTATCGCGGGAAATGCGATCGCAACGGGTGCATCAACAATTGGCGCTATTGCAGTTAGAGGGATTAGGCGATCGCTATCCCCATCAACTATCGGGTGGGCAACAACAGCGGGTAGCCTTGGCTAGGGCGCTAGCAACTGAACCGGAAGTTTTACTACTGGATGAACCGTTTTCGGCGCTGGATACCTATCTCCGCGCTCAAGTTGAGCGTCAACTGGTGGAAACTTTATCTACTTATTCGGGCGTGACTTTATTTGTGACACATAATCTGGAGGAAGCCTATCGGGTATGTGAGAAATTGATGGTAATGTCGGGGGGGAAAGCGATCGCCTTTGATTCCAAACATCGGATTTTTGAGCGTCCTCAAACCTTGCGTGTCGCTCAACTGACGGGATGCAAAAACTTTTCTCGTGCAATTGCGATCGAGTCGAATGCGATCGCCGCGCTGGATTGGGGCGTTACCTTGCAAGTTGTGGAAATGATTGCTGGTTTGGCAAATGTAGGAATTCGTGCCCATCAGATTAGTATTATGCCCAATCCTGATGCAAATTTGGAGAATACATTTCCGTGCTGGTTAGCTTCAACCAGTGAAACACCGCACCGCATGACGCTTTTTCTCAAGTTGAATGCTACTCCTGAAAACCCACAGGACTATCATCTACAAGCAGAAATTTTTAAAGAGAAGTGGGAAGCAATCAAGAATCATCCCTTTCCCTGGTATGTACGGTTAAATCCCCTGCGTCTGATTTTGATGTTTAGCTAAACCCAAGCATACAAAATTGCTAGGTTGTCGATCGCGCTGAGGGTATGAATTGTTTTTGGTGGGACATAAGCGAAACTACCGGGTTGCAGTGAGATTTGATTCCCGGCGCGATCGAGTTTTCCCTGTCCTTCCAAAACATAAATCGCTGTTCCGCGCAATGCTGAATGAGTAGGAATATCATCTCCCGCAGAAATACAGACTAAGGAGAATTGCGATCGCTCGTCTTTAGACAGAACTATTTTATGGATTTCCCGATCCAAGTAAGCAATCCGATCTGATAGCGGCGGTGCGATCGTCTCTTCCAAGATGCTAGGAGTTGTTATAGTTGATTGAGCAAGGGTTGCTTGGCGATCGCTCAGATTAATCTGAATTTGGGATTGTTCAGTAAACAATTCCTTTAACGAACTGCTCATCTGGGTTTTAACTTGGTTAATTGCTTGGTAGGTTTCCAGATCGGAACAGAAAATCTCTAAAATTAGAACTGGTTCGGAAGTCTTCAATGTCCACTGACACTTTGACAGTAACTCGCGGGTGATGCGATCGCAGGATTGACAGAATAGGTTTGTAATTCCTGCTTGTAGTTCTAACTGTAGCAGTCGATCTAAGGGAGAGGAGGGAATTGCTCGATCGTCCCCAGGTAAATTTGAGGAGTTCATCATGATTGCTTGTGGATTGAGTTTAATAGTTGGCTAGAAGATAGGGAGACGGCTCTTGTGATGAGGAGAGGGAATATTTCTGGGACAGAGAAGATGGGTGTCTGTAGGTAACAGGCAATTTGTTTCAACTTAGGAATAGATTTGCTAACCTTCTGCGTCTTTTACATTTAGGACTTACGCAAAAAACCGTTTGGCTGACGCGGACGTAAGCTCGGTTTCTGGTAAAAAATAATGAATCTCTCCGAGAGACATTGATGCAGAAACTGGGTTTTTGCCCTGCGCGTGTAAGTCATGACATTGTTGCCATTCTGCTCTTAAAGAACTGTCAAACGCTGAGTTATCTCCTATAGTTCAGAATGCAGGATATTAGCTAAAAAATCTGCTAGCTATGCTACCAACTATATTTTTATTAATAATTGATCTGATTAAATTGGGAATGTAACTTTCATTACTTAGGCACGATCGCGTAACGCCGCCATCCTGGGGGTAAGAATACCGCGCCTGGAAAGCGGCCGTAGTGCGATTTTGCGTAATTCCTAAAATTGCAAAAATGTTCTAGCTGCAATCAAATTGCGACTATTTTTCAAGATCGCGATCGCTAAATGAGTAGAGCAGGGGATGCTGGGGGAGCGATCGCGATCGTCTTAGCGATAAAGTCACTGTAGCACTTGGCGGCTGTACTGCGATCGTAGATTCCGACCAATTTAGCTAGCTATCATTCTATTACCTTCTTTCCCGATCGTCCTAGCTATGCGATCGCTTCCATTGCTGGTAGGAGTACAATGCAAGAGCTAACCAAAGTAACCCAAAAGCCTGCATTTTTACAGGGGATGCTGTTTCGTGATAAACGAAGATAGCTAATAAGAATTGAATGCTGGGAGAGAGAGAATGAAACAAGCCCAAAGCTGACAGAGGCAAGCGCTTAGCACCTTCGCCATACAAGACAGAAGGGATGGCAGTGGCCCCACAGCCAAGAATTAGCCAAAGGCGGTTTAATTCGGGCAAGTTATTGACAGTTTCGAGATTGGCAAAGCACAGCAGATAAATAGCAGATGGTACTGCTAAAAGTGCCATTTCAACTAAGGTTTGAACAATGGGTTCCGCGTTCGCAGATGCTTTTTTTCGGGCTAGGCCATAGAATGCCCAAGTTAAGCCAATGCCAATGGCAAACCAAGGGAACTCTTCAGCATTGCTGGTCAATAAAGCTGTAGCTGCTACGCCTAATATCAGGGCTAACCAGTTTAACAATTGATAGCGTTCCCGAAATACGATTAAGCCGAGAATCATTGAGGCAATATAGCTGAGAAACATTCCCGCGCTGCATTCCATCACGCAGCCTTGTTGAATGGCAAAGACATACAAAATAACGTGCATTCCTAGAAAGAAAGCAGAGGAAGTTAAGGCTAATAAATTGCCGGACTTCAAGATTGCGCTAACTTTCAACCAGCCATTATTGGGGAGTACGAAAAGGGACAAGAAGATGAAGGAACCAATCGCCCGAAATGCGGCAATTTGATATGCTTCGATCTCAGGAAAGCCTTTGTAGAAGATGCAGTAAATGCCCCATAAGAAGCCTGCGGAGGCAACGTAAAGAACGCCAGAAGGAGTGACAGCCGCCTGAACGGGCTGTCTTTTTTGCAGTTGAATTGTCATATAATTAACTCACGTTTTAGATGTGGCCTGTCTGGCCTCGATTAGAAGCCAGCAGGTCTTTTCTGATTGGAAGGTCAAGGCTTCAATTAAGGCGGGGTACAATGAATCCCTTCTGAATTGCTATTTGGTACACAAGCGGCGATCGCTTGATTGACTTCGATCGCAGAGGCTTTCCAGAAAATGGGATATAATCCCCATAGAAAACCCGCTGCGACAATCGAAAGAACGCCAGAATGAGTAACAGCAAACCAAAGAAGTTGTCTCCGTTGAATTTGTGTCATACTAGGATTGGTTTAAATGTTCGGTGTCTGGCTTTGGTCAGGCCTTAGCTAGATACCCTTTTCTATTTACTAAGTGCATTTTCGTAGATTCACTCTGTAAAAGCCAAGGGATATTAAGGGAACTTACGACTAAAATATTTGAGAGATATCAGCGTGTTAACTTCAGAATATTAAGATGTAAAAATTGTTTAACTTCTGGGTTAAAATCGCTTATCTTCGTTAACTTCTGGTAAAATCAGCTTAAGTGGGAAGTTAAGGGGTGTTATGGCAAACGATCAAGCCAAAAAACAGAGAAATCGCGGTCGCATCCTTACAGAAAAGGGATCGCAGAAACTTCAGCAGGCTATTTTCAAATGGGTATCAGATAATGAAATTCAGCTAAGCAATGAAAAAATAGCTGAGAAAGCATCTATTGATGTTGGAACTGTTGCTAAAATATTGAAGAGGACTGAAGGTGCTGATTTACCGAAAATTATCCAGCTATTTGTTGCTTTTGGGTTAATCCTCGATAAGGACGATCATTGTTCACCTAACAAGACTAATTCTCAACCTCCTGAAATTGAGGGAAACTCCAATGATTCCAAAACCCGATGGGTAGGCCGCGAAACTCTCATCAATGAACTTATCCAAAAACTCCAAGGAAACTGTCGCATTCTCTCCATAGTTGGCCTCACCGGCATCGGCAAAACTTCCCTCGCCAAACAACTCGCCAAACAACCCCAAATCAGCCAAAGATTGCCAGAAAAAGAGATAAGTTTTTTCCAAGAAGATCCAAAATTTCAAGTAGTGGCAGAACGCATCTTAGGGGCAGAAGCTAACAGTCCACAGTTACAGCAAAATACCGAGCATCTCGTTAATGCAATGGTCGATCGGTTAAAATCCCAGCCGATTTTGCTGATTCTTGATATGATCGAAGTAATATTAGAGCCAGACGGAAAAAGCGGCCATCAGTTTAAAGATGAACTATTTGCAAAGTTCTTAGATCGGGTGGTATTAGCAGATACAATGCCGTCGCGAATTGTCCTCACTTCTCAAGATCGACCGCCGATTATGGCACAAGGACGATACCCTAATGATAGATTTTTTGAGCAACCTCTACGCGGTTTATCGGAAGCAGAGGCGATCGCATTATTTCGGCAATGGGATGTGACAGTTGAGGGTGAAAGAACTCAGGAATATCTGAAACGGATTTTTGCGGTTTACGAAGGTCATCCCTTGGCTTTAAGCGCCATCGCGGGGGAAGTTCGCGAGAGTCCCTACGAGGGAAATATTGAAAGTTATTGGGGTGATTATGGCTATGAAATTGAAGACGCAGAGAATCTGAAAGCTAAGACAGATGGCGATCCGAAAGATGATAAACCTACAATTGACCGCTTTAGCCCTAAATTAAAAGATTTGGTGTTAATTCGGATAGAAAATACGGTGGAACGATTGCGGAAGGCTGACGAAATTGCCCATGAGTTACTGTGTAGTGGGGCAATGTATCGAAGACCAGAAGAACGCCGTGCTTGGTTAACGTTAATGTCGGAAGTTGACCGGGAAAAGAAAGCGTTAGCATTTCAAACTTTGCAGCGGCGCTTCTTTTTGGAAGAGGAAAAAACGGCTAATCATCAACTTCTCTATCGCCTCCATCCGTTAATGCGTCGAGTGGCGCTAGAACACTTAGATAAATTAGATATGGAGGTGCAAGAATGACTCAGAATGCTATCGCCTATAGGGTGGTCAATTTGCTGGAATTATCAGAGTCAGAACTGCCAATGCTGCGGCTGACTGCGGCGGGAAAGTGGGTGATGCCGCGAGGGGATGAAGGAGGAATAGAGTCGGAAATTTCGGCACAGGAAAACCCGGAATTTCAGGGAGTGAGAAAGTTAAGGAAGAAAGAGATGCGCCGTGTCGAGGGTATCTTTTATTATTTAAAAATCTATGAACCTCAGCCAACGGCTGATAATTTAGAGAAAGTGAGTCACTATCTGGAAGCGTTTCACCACTTATGTGAATTGGCCGCATGGGAAGAAGCTTGGCAAGTCCTTTTTATTCGCTGCGATCCGCCGACACGGGAAGAATTGCACAATCAGTTACAAACTTGGGGTTATTATCGGCTACAGATTGAGTTATACAACCAACTTTTAGGCAAGTTAGATAATAAATACCGCGATAGTATTTGTTACTGCGGTTTGGGCATT
>NZ_CACA01000211.1:0-1758 GCF_000180455.1 Kamptonema sp. PCC 6506 | reverse complement strand
CCCATCCTCCCCTTACCGCAAAACGAGCTCAGAGCGTACTGTTAATCCTAAGTCTTGTTCGGGGCGAATGACGACGACATCAACTTTTTTTCGACCGAACAATACTCCCGCGATCGCGCCAATTCCTGCACCCCCTAAAACCTCTTCAGTGGCGATCGCTTTGTCTCCCGTAATCCCTGAAATCGCCGCCGCCGCCGCCGCACCAATTGCTGCACCCTTGACAATAGAACCTGTATTAGCTCCTCTTTCTACAGTTTCGGTTCTGGTGACAACTCTGGAATTGGCGTTAATACGATAGCGTTTATTGCGCCCTAAAAGCAGTTCTTTAGCAACAAATTGGGAACCTCTTCTAGCAGGTTGTAGTTGACCAACAATTTCACTACCAGCGGGAATCAATACTCTACCTTGGGACGATCTAATATCTCGCGCAACTGTGAGGGTTAAAGGTGCAGTTTCGTCGGGAGTGACGATAATTTTATCCTTTTCGTAGTTAACTGGGATAGTCGTCCCTGCGGGAATTCTAGCATCAATATATGGCGAAATGCGTTGAGCTGTAGCCGGAGCAGGTGCAACATTTGGTGCTGCGGCTCCTACTAGGATACCTAATGCTAATATCGCCACTGTTCGGGAGTGCCATTGATTAGAAGTAAACATGAAAAATGTCTCCTTATTACAAGCAATCTAAAGTAATTAAAGACGCACGGCTGATAAATTAGTTGCTGAATTAACTGTTAACTGTTAACTGTTAACGGCTAATTAAGAGAAATACCTACCCCATTAAGAACTGTTATATCGATTGAGAGCGCTTATTGCTAACAGCGCTGCACCACAGGCCGGTTCATGGCGCGGCCAAATTATAGTTGCTAAGGGAGCGATCGCACTTATAGAATCTTCAAACTTCTCTCGCAAATTTGCCGTACCTTTCCACGCACCTCCTATAGTAACAATTTCATAAGCTTCTGTTTTGTCAAACAGGGCTGAAATTGCCACTTGTGTTGCTAAGGCTAATTCTGTGGCGGCGTTGTCAATAATGTTTAATGCTATGCGATCGCCTGCTGCTGCTTCTCTGTCTACAATTGGTGCTAAGGCTGCAATTTCTTTAACTCCCCACCCACGCCGATACACTACTTCTACTAAATCTTCTATGTTTTTAAGATTAAGATTAATTTTAAACTGTTCTGTGAGAGTGGTAAATTCTAAGCGCCCGTCAAAAGATTTTAAAGCTGCTTTTAAGCCTTGAATTGCTATGTCATAACCGCTACCCTCATCGCCTAAAATATATCCCCAGCCGCCTACTCGTTTAGTTTTTCCCTGATGGTTTTGACCAAAAATATGAGAGCCTGTACCTGCAATCACAGCGATGCCGATGGGTTTGCCAATACCGCCGACTAAAGCAATTTGGCTATCATTACAAATTAAGGTAGTTTCAGGTTTTAATAAAAATTTAATTGGTAAGTTGTTCCACAATTGTAACTGCGTTACCAAATCTTCTACAATATCTTCTACAATTTTGATATCTTGGGGCCGACCAACACCTGCTAAGCCCAAACAAATTGCTTTTATGGGTAAATTTTGCTCTGATTTTGCAGCTAAAACTGCGTTTTTTATGGCTAGTTGAATCGATTGTTTTGCTGTATCAACTCCTACACTTTGATAATTAGACGGGCCAGCCTCACCGCGTCCAATAATTTTACCAGTTTCGTCCATTAAGACGCAAGTAGTCTTAGTGCCACCGCCGTCGATTCCCAATACATTGCT
>NZ_CACA01000212.1:0-10172 GCF_000180455.1 Kamptonema sp. PCC 6506 | reverse complement strand
TCGGCTGCTCTAGGATCTTCCAGAGCCCCCATTTGGATCTTGACACCATTTGGGAACTCCCGAACATAGGCATCTGCAACTGCTGTTCGGGCCTGCTCTAAAGATTTTTCATTGCTGTAATCTAGGACTACGTAATAGTAACCATCTTGAGCTTTTACAGGGATGCCAGGATTTGAGACAACTGGCTTCGGTGTTGCTGCTGGGGATGCCGCCGACTTAGCCGCCGATGGTATCGGAGCTAATTGGCGGGGGGCTACTGGTGTTGGCGATGGCTTCGGAAGTAGAGCTCTGGTGAGATTGTTAAGGCCCTCGTCGTTTGTATTAGCTGCATTCGCCGGTGCTGGTGGTATTGGGTTAGGTAAACTTACCCCAGCAACGGGCTTGGGAGCGGGCGGTATTGAAGGTTTAGCCGATGGTACAGCAATAGGACTTGGAGTAGGTTTGACATTGCTCAGGGTGCTTAAATCTAGTTCAACAAACTCTTTGGAAGCTAGATTGGGAGCTTTTGGGAGATCCGCCTGATTGCTGCTATCGGCTGCGGTATTAACGGGACTTGCGGCAGGGGTGGGACTGCTTTGTTTGAGCCAGCGGTTGAATCCCAGATTAGCCAGAATTGAGGGATTGATGACTGTGTAGCCGAGAGCAATGCAAGATAGCAGGAACAGCAGCATTGAGCTTAATCCCAAGGGTGTAAACAGACTTGCTGTTAAACTTCGTTCTGTTTCTGGTTCTAGTTGTCTCTCGTCTAAACTTTTGAGAAGTTCTTCGCTAGATGCTAGGTAATCATTGGGCGATCGCTGGCTATTAGCTGATTTGGCAGATAGGCGATCGCTGCCTGCTGATGTCAGAGTTTTATCTGCGGCGTTGTCTGCGATCGCTAGTTGTGAGTTTGGCGATCGCGTCTCGAAATGAATAGTTTGTCGGGGCTTCATCTCTGGTGATAATACCGTCTTCTGCTCAGCTAGGTTGTCTGTCGCCGCAGGAGAGATTAAATCTAGGGAGGGACTGACTGGCTTAGCGCCAAGGCTGACAGATGGAGCTACCCATTGTTGCGATCGCTGTCGTTGCCGCCGATACTGGCTCACTTCTTCTTCCAGGTTTACGTCTAAACAGCCCATAACAGCCTGTAGAGCAGGCTTGATTTGATTTGAGGATAATTTATCCGGGGATTCAACCGAGGAACGCTTACTCATAAAAAAACTCCTACCACCTCTTCATCGATTTTAGAACTTTAAAGTATTGGGTTGCCCTTCCACCAATAGTTACTCAAATCTGACGACTCAGATTTTACCTTGGCTTCCTGTTTCATTTTGGCTACTCGGCTGCTTCGGTGTCCGCGAGCGTAACTTCAGCCTAAACTACGCTTACTTTTTCCGACAGGACTTGAGGCAGATGGATTGCTGTGTTTAAGTCCCGATTTAACCTTAACTGGTAGTCAACAGTTAGACCAGCATCGGAGGATGGAGACAAAAGACTTAGGTCAAAGGCACAAGGTAGATGGGAAAAAACTTAGGTAGCCAGCTTTTGTACGCTCTGTCTCTTATATTTAATTATGACCTCATCGTTATGAGTTATTGAAAACTAATAACTCATAATTGATAACTGCTCTCTTTTTCGGCCTAAAATATTTGTCATTTACGATACATATTTTTAGAGAAGCGTTTAACTTTTGGCTTGATCCCCGTTAGTTTTTTAATGCTTCAGCCTAGCTTCGCTCCTAGTCATGCTCCAGAACTTACTTAGATTATTTCTATATATAACAGAATTATAAATAAATTGTTAAGGTTACTTTTAGTGTGGGGATCGCTCTAAGCGAGACAGAATAAAGGATTGGGTACTTTCCGACCTACAAACAGAACATTGCACAATTAAAAGGTGAAGATTATGCGCTAAGGGAATTTTTATGAAAACCTCGTTAACTTCAGCTTGCCGTCACTGTAGGTATTATACGCCAGAAGGAAGACGTGGTGGTGTTTGCCAGCAGCTTAATGTCCCGGTTCAAAGCGCATGGGCTTCTTGTTCTTTGGCGATCCCACCCTTTGCCCCTGTTTGGGAAGAAATAGAAGAGATGGTGATCTCGCAGCAGCACGAAGTGAACTTACGGGGTGCGATCGCTCTCCCAGTTTCCGAGCTTGAACCCCAGGAACCCGCTCGCTCGGTTCTAGCTAAAATCCCTAGCTAAGGAACAAAGATTAAAAAAGATTAAATTAGTGTTGCCGTTAATTCCAGCTAGAGTTAACAAATTTTTCAATAAATTTTTCCAAGGTGCGGGATTCCCTAGATTTAACCGCCACCAGGACTTTAAATCTTTCTCTTACAACCCAGGAAGAGAAAAAATTATAAGGCAATAAAATCTATCTGCCTACAATTGGGTGGATGCGTTTTTATAACTTGCGTTCTGGATCGGATGCGTTTGAAATTTAGGATGATAAGAGTTAGACACAAAGCTAATGGCTGGTATTGTCTCCGATCGCCTTGAGAACAAAACAGTCGCGGTTGTCAATCTAGGTGCTTGAGGGAAGTTTGATGCTGGACTTGGCTGTAATCTTCGATATGGACGGATTACTAATTGATAGTGAGCCTCTATGTGCAAAGCAGAAGTGGAGATATTTAACGCTCTGGGAGTCCCACTAAAAGAGAGTATGTGTTCTCAAACAATGGGTTTGCGTATTGATGAGGTTGTCAGTCATTGGTATGCCATATTTCCTTGGACGGGTGTTAGTCAGTCCGCAGTAGCCAAACAGATTATCAATCGGTTGACACTCCCACGCCTAAAGGCGGTGGGATTCTTGAATCAATGACCGGACTTAACCCATTCTGATTGCTCAGAACAAGCCAGAGATCCAATCTCCTCAAGCTTAGAAATTCCGGTGTGCCCCACCGTATTTATTCCTAAACCCTTAGCCAAAATATTTTTAGCCGCATTCAAATCTCGATGTTCAATCAATCCACAAGATGGGCATTTATGGGTACGAGTCGATAGCGATTTCTTAACTCTTGTCCCACACCTTGAGCAATCTTGAGATGTGAAATGAGGCGCTACTTCTACAACGTGAACCCCACGTATTTTGGCAAAATAGTCAACCCAATTAGTGAACATCGACCATGCCGCATCTGAAATAGATTTGGCAAGCTTATGATTTTTTACCATGTTTGACACTTTCAAGTCTTCATAGGCAATCGCATCGCTAGATACTGTTAACGCCCTTGCAGTTCTTACCGCAAATTCTCGGCGTTGCCTACTAACCTTCAAGTGTTTCCGAGCCATCTTATTGATAGCCTTTCTTCTGTTTTTAGAACCCTTTTTCCTTTTAGAAACCCGTCGTTGCAATCTCTTTAAAGATTTCTCTGACTTTCTCAAAAATCTAGGGTTTTCGATTTGGTTGCCTTCTGAATCGGTATAGAAAAACTCTAACCCCAAATCAATTCCTACTGCTTTACCAGTTGGCGACTGTGGCTCAGAACGCTCTACATCAATCAGGAATTGGCAATAGAAGCCATCGGCTCTTTTAACAACCCGGACTCGTTTGATCTGTTCGGGCTGATAAAAGCTTAAGTCGCGAGTTCCTATGAGTTTGAATGTTCCCGCTTTGAATCCATCGGTAAAAGCGATGCGTTTCCTGTCTTCAGCTAACCTCCATCCAGTTTGCTTGTATTCGACAGAATGGCCGCGTTTCTTGAACTTTGGATAACCTTTCTTTCCTGGTTTGCCTTCTTTACAGTTTTTGTAGAACCGAGAAATACCATTCCAAGCTCTATCAGCAGATGATTGTCTGACTTGGGAATTTAATTTCCCCGCCCAATCATATTCCTTGGCTAAGGTTGCACAAAGTTTCTGAAGATCGTTTTTACTAACTCCCCGATTGTCCATCCAGTACAGCAAAGCTTTATTGCGAACAAAATTGGCAGTGCGAATTGCTTCCTCTAGCAATTTGTACTGCCAATTTTTTCCTTTCAATTTTGCTTCTAGTACCAACATGGTTTTTTCTTTTGCTTAATACTATACTTGTATTCTAGCCGTGTATCTAACAACTGCTGCTCGTTTGGGCATACATCCAAGCAAGTGCGTAGCGTTTGAAGACTCCGTTCGGGGTATGAACAGCGCTAAGGCAGCAAGGATGAAATGTATCGTTGTGCCAGCACTAGAGGAACGAGCAGATCCCCGGTTTGCGATCGCAGATTTCAAGCTAGATTCACTTGAAGCGATCGACGAGTCTTGGCTAAAAAATTTGAGGCTGTTAAAAAGCTAGTGCAATTAGCAGCCCTATAATAATTTTTTAATTGAGAATTTTGAGAATAATTTCCTCTCCTGTTGAAATTGTGCCTATGGGAGCCAAGGAAATTTACGAAAATCGGGCTGGCGCTTTTCCAAAAATGCTTGTTTCCCCTCAGCCCCCTCCTGAGTCATGTAATACAATAATGTGGCATTACCTGCTAGTTCTTGCAGTCCCGCTTGGCCATCGCAGTCAGCATTAAAAGCAGCTTTCAGACAACGAATTGCGATCGGACTTTTATCCAAAATCTCATTAGCCCACTGAATCCCCTCCTGTTCCAACTGTTCGACAGGTACAACACAGTTAACTAAACCCATTGCTTCAGCTTGCAATGCTGTATATTGACGACACAAGTACCAAATTTCCCGCGCTTTTTTTTGCCCTACAATTCTAGCCAGATAACTTGCACCAAAACCCCCATCAAAACTCCCGACTTTTGGGCCTGTCTGTCCAAAAATGGCATTTTCAGCAGCAATTGTGAGGTCACAGATTAGATGCAAGACATGACCCCCACCGATCGCATAACCTGCAACTAGGGCAATGACAACTTTGGGCATCGATCGAATTAAGCGTTGTAAATCTAATACGTTTAGCCGGGGAATGCCTGCCTCATCTACATATCCCCCCGATCCCCGAACGCTTTGGTCGCCGCCAGCACAAAAGGCGTATTTCCCATCTGTATGCGGGCCAGCACCAGTGAACAGAACAACACCAATTTGACTATCTTCACGGCTATCGGCAAAAGCGTCGCAGAGTTCAAAAACAGTTTTAGGACGAAAAGCGTTACGTTTGTGAGGGCGATTAATAGTAATTTTGGCAATACCGCCGCTTTTGTGGTAAAGGATATCTTCGTAAGTTTTGGCAGTTTGCCATTCAATTTGCATAGGAATAGGGGCGGGGGAGCAGGGGGGGCGGGGGAGCAGGGGGGCAGGGGAGATGGTCATTAGCGATTAGCGATTAGCCATTAGCGATTACCAATTACCAATTACCAATTACCAGTTAACAGTTAACAGTTAACAGTTAACAGTTAACAGTTAACTATTACCCTTAGACTGCAACAAAGAAGCCAAATGCTTTGCAGCTTTAGCGAATACGGGATTGTGAGCCTCAAACTCAGCGGGGTCGAGTAAACTTTGAACCTCCGCCAAAGCATCGGGGTCGATAGTTCCTTCTTTTGCAAATACAGTATCAAGAACTGTTGTGTGGCGATAGTCAATTCCGAGCCGATGGCCAATGGATTGCAAATACATCTGTTCTCGGAGGTCGAAATCTCCATCGGCGGCTGACATTTCATAGCCGAAGGCAATTAACAACAATTTTTCTGAGTCTGAAAATAAAGCCGTCAGCGTTACCAGTTCACTAGGGTTGAAATAAACCTGTTGTTTAGCGACTCCCTTGAGAATGCGCTGGATCAGTTGAAGATGATCGCGCTCTGCATTGACAAAGGCTTTAAGAGTCTTTTGGAGCCGTTCTTCTTCTTCAACAGCAACCGTTTTATCTATAATAATCACTCCCCGTAAAATAGAAATTAGAGCAGTCAGAAAGACTACTAGAGGGGTGACATCTTGTGGGCGGAGCCTCTGTCCGCTGATCCGGGACAAGAGCTCAACAACTTCTAAGCCAATCAGCGAAGTGTCCATAATTTTAAATAATTGTCGATTTAGCACCCGACGATCGCAACCTAATCTAACCATCTTAAGTGTTTTCTGTGACGCAAGTATGATCGACTACAAAAATGTGCGGCCTATCTACGCTCCTATTTACCTGACTCACTGCCAGTGGATGAGTAGAGCTATAAAGTTGGCACAGGAGGCGGGAGAGGCTGGGGAAGTACCTGTGGGTGCTGCGATCGTGGATAGTCAGGGCAAGTTGATTGCACAGGGACAAAATCGGCGAGAGCGAGATTGCGATCCTACAGCTCATGCTGAAATTTTAGCTCTGCGGGGGGCGGGTATTGCTCTACAAAATTGGCATCTCAATGCTTGTACGCTCTACGTTACTTTGGAGCCTTGTCCGATGTGCGCTGGGGCGATCGTACAAGCCCGAATCGGTCTCCTAGTCTATGGAGTGGACGATCCGAAATCTGGCACAATCAGGACTGTTGGTAATATCCCTGATAGCGACTGTTCCTATCACCGCTTGCCTGTACTTGGTGGGATTATGGAGTCTGAGTGCCGGGAACAGTTACAATCTTGGTTTGCAAAGCGTCGCGGCCAAGCCAAGAGCTAGCAATAGATTAAATCGCTGATTTAATTGAATGACAATAGCGGAAGTGGCCCTTTTGACTTCCAAAGGGTTTGTTAAAAAACTTAGTGTAGAGTCAGAAAGTCCTTAAAAAAGCTTGATTGCTTTGAGGTACACTGCCATGATTACTTTTGACTCCACTAATTCATCCCTAGAGACACAAATGCCTGCCAAGGCGACATCTATTAATTCTCACGTTTCTCCTTGGTTAGCCCCATTGGTTTATCCTTTGGGCCGCTACCTTATCCTGCCTTTTTATTTTCGTAGTATTGAGGTGCTTGGACAGGAACACATTCCCAGAGAAGGGCCTGTAATTTTGGCTCCTACTCACCGCTCTCGCTGGGATTCTCAGATGCTACCTTACTCTACTGGGCGATACGTTACGGGCAGAGATCTGCGATTTATGGTTTCAGTGAATGAGGTTAAAGGATTGCAAGGCTGGTTTATCAGGCGGTTGGGTGGGTTTCCAGTCGATCCCAAGCATCCGGCGATTGCGACTCTCCGTCATGGGGTAGAACTTCTTCTTGATGGGCAAATGTTTGTCATTTTTCCCGAAGGCGGCATTTTCCAAGATAATCAAGTTCACCCTCTCAAACCAGGATTGGCCCGTCTGGCGATTCAAGCAGAGTCGAGTCACCCAGGACTGGATGTTAAAATTGTACCTATGAGTATTCGCTACCATCCCTGCATTCCTCGCTGGGGTTCTCGTGTGAAAATTACGATCGGCTCTCCGCTGTCGGCGGCTGATTATTGCACTGGTGCAGGAAAAAAGGATGCACAATTGTTAACTGCTGATTTAGAAACGGCTCTCAAAAGGATCGATCGAGAGT
This sequence comes from Kamptonema sp. PCC 6506, assembly GCF_000180455.1. Classification (NCBI taxonomy): domain Bacteria; kingdom Bacillati; phylum Cyanobacteriota; class Cyanophyceae; order Oscillatoriales; family Microcoleaceae; genus Kamptonema; species Kamptonema sp. PCC 6506. The sequence goes on along the minus strand of NZ_CACA01000212.1, from coordinate 2,824 downwards.
GAGTTGAGTTCTATGACTGTTAAAGGTATGTATTTGTTCCCTGATGTCTGTGTCAATTGATTCTGTGCCAAATTTTGGGCCTAGCCAGATTGTCTGTTTAGAATTTCGAGATGCGTGCCTTTATGCTGATGTAATCCAAGTGGTGTCGGCACGTAGGTTATGCTGGGTACGACCATTAATGTTAGTAGTATCTGTCTGCGATCGCAGTTCGGTTGCCCATGAAGATCGTACTTTATGGGATTTGCGTGATGGCTCGGATTTGCTGTGGCCTTTAAGTTTATTTCGAGTTGCTCTTGATACGGAGGTAATTCCGCTTTTGACTGAGTTGCAGTCGCTAGATAGTGAAGGGAAGGATGTGGTTATTGCTCATCGGCAATTAAGAGATTTTGTGGGTAAGGTTTGGGCGGCTTATCCGAGTGCTTTTGCTAGATTTGATGGTGGTAGTTAAGGGTTAATTATATTTTTTATGGGTTATAAAGTAGTTGGAGTGCTCACAATTCCAGACCACTGCACTTTTTTGAGTCCATCGCGGCGGTAAGAATAAAAGTGAGTTGGGTTAGAGTAGGTACATTCAGGCGCGATCGCTACTTGCTCAAAACTAATCCCCAATTGCTCTAATTGTAAAGCATTAAACCGTCGCACATCTAAGCGTACCTTTCCGGGTTGGGAATCGGGTAATACAGGCGCATCTGACATTTGTTGCAAAAATTCCAGTAAGTCTGGGGAATTATCAGCAAGTTCTGGGGCAATTGTACTACCGAGTTGGATTGCTACATCTAATGATACTTGGTAAACATTACCTGCGATCGCAGGCCCTAAAGCTACGCGCAGATTTGCCAGTTGACTGCCATTAACTGCAAAATGTGCGATCGCTGCCGGTACGATCTTACTAGCAGTTCCCCGCCAACCGGCATGAACGGCGGCGACTTGTCCGGTTTCCACATCAGCAATCAACACCGGTACGCAGTCAGCCGAACAAACCCACACCGATTCTAACTCTTTCTCTGTAAGGATTCCATCTGCTTCAGCTAAGATTTCAGAGGAGTTTTGACCCGCAGATGCGGCATTATCGTCAGGAGTTGAAAATGGGCGGATTTCACTGGTTTTGAGTACGGCATTGCCGTGTACTTGTTTAACGCGGTAAACTTGCGCCTGGGGATCGAGGATTTTTACTAAGTCTGAGGGTGTTTTCGGGGAGAAATTTTGAGTAAAGAAGCCGTGCGGCCAAGAGTCGAGTAAGCTGCAAGTTAGGTAGGGTAATCCTTCCCAACTGCGCCATTGCCAAGTTGCGCTATCTGGTTGGCTAGATTGGTCAGAGGTGGGTATATTGGGAATGCGATCGCCAGTTACAGTCATTAAAATATAATGATGATTAGAATTGCTTTTAATTGTAAGATATATCTGCTATATTTACCCTTCTAATTAAAGCGTTAAGGTGAAACACAGACAAATTGAAAAAGTTACTTCTCAGACTTCTGCTGCTCACCCCATTATTACTAATACCGCAGCTAGCCATTGCCCAAATCTGGCGACCAGTCCGAGGCGAAATCCTTTTCAATATCAGCGGTATAGCTTTGGTTAGCCAACAAAAGGAAACCTCTTCCTTCCTGATAGTGCATGACAACAAAGACAAAAATCAAGGCCGCCTCGCCATCGTCACAATAGCAGGTAAAGAACAACCCCAATATTCCCCCGTCAACTGGCCCGCTAATACAGAACTACCAAGTGATTTAGAGGGGCTAACTGCCGTTCCAGGGACAGATTCTTTTATGGCCTTAGCGAGTGCAGGTAAAGTTTATCATATTCAACTTAGTGGGGATAATAAAACCGTTTCAGTTCTGAAAGTCTTTGATTTGCCAAATATTCCCAAAGGCAGCAACTTTGAATCCTTTGGTTTGCAAAATATCGAGGGTAAATTATTAGCTGTTTGGGCTCATCGGGGCCAAGGGGCAGATCCGGCGGTTATTTACTGGGGAGTCCTTAATCTTGCTACTTATCAAATTACTCAACAAGGTTCTGCAAAGTTGACAGTACCTTTCCCAACGGGAAATGTGCGCCATATTTCTGACCTTAAGATAGATGCGGCTGGTGTCGTCTTCGTGTCAGCGGCGACTGATAATGGCGATGACGGGCCCTTTGATTCTGCGGTTTATGTTGCGGGCAGTTTTAGCGATCGCATTTTCCAATTCCGGCAGTCTCTTACTCCTCTATATCACTTGCCTGACCACAAAATAGAGGGGATTGAACTCGTACCGGGAGCTTCAGGCGGCGTGGTGCTAGGTACTGATGATGAAAATATGGGAGGATCTGTCTTTATGAGTTGGTAAGTGCTGAGCCATAGAGGTATCTTGTAAACAAGCATCTTTTAAGGAGATATCTACTACTATGGGCTGGTTTAAAAGACTATTCGGACTAGAAAAGCCTGAACCCCCCGCTGAACCGATGACGCAGGTGGTGCAGCAAGCAGCAGCAGCTCAATCTATTGCCCCAGCTAAGGTTGGCCCAGATGGGAATTTTGATGAGAGTGGCTTGGCAAAGCGGGTGGCCCTCGCTTTTGACAACGATGCAGAAGTTGCTGATATTGAGACTGTCTATGTTGCTCAGCTCAGCAGCACTGTTGTCCTTAAAGGGAAAGTGCCAAGCCAGGAGATCCTAGATAAGCTGGTGGCGATCGCCTCCGCTGAGGAAGGAGCAACCGCTGTACAAACCGATCAGGTGACAGTGGGCTAGCCATTAGCGATCGCGCCCCCTACCCCTAACTTACCTTCAAGCCCGCTCCAGCGGGCTTTGCCGTTTTGAGCTGCCAAATTTCAGAGATATATAG
>NZ_CACA01000213.1:0-7550 GCF_000180455.1 Kamptonema sp. PCC 6506 | reverse complement strand
AAGGCTAATTGTTAATAGCTAACTACTAAAAAGCCACAAGTTAGATGGTAATTTAAACAATAGGTTTAATTAAAATCCGTCTACTTAATATTTTCCCCCCTTTTATTTAATTAAAACACAAGCTCGACCTGATTTAGCGATTTTCCTGCCAAGTTATGTCAATTTTTGTATATAATTTGCAACCTTAGTTGCTACTCTATGGTGACAAAATTTCAAAAGCGATCGCCTCCATTTTCCATTTAATTGACTTACCAAAAGAGCGATCCCCACATCTGCTACACCCATTCAGAATGCGGGTAGAATGTAAAGTTTTATTAAATCCCTATAAAAATTACAAATACATTAATAGAACTAGCGTAACCATTTATCGACTAAATTATAAGTTGTGGAAAAATGCCCACCTTTTTACATCGTGGGTTCTCAATCATCTATTACCTCTGCGAACAAATGCCAGACGATCGCTCGAAAACTCCCCGTCAAATCAGTCCAGAACAATATCAGCGCTTAAAAGCAGAGATGGTGGCTCCCTACCGAACTCTACGACAGTTTGTGTACGTCGCTTGCGGCGCTTCTGGTTTCATCGGTGGCCTGGTTTTTCTGGGTCAGCTCATGGTCGGTCGCGAAGTTGGCTCAGCGATCCCCAATTTTGCTCTGCAAGTCGGAGTTGTGGCTCTGATGGTGTGGCTGTTCCGCCTAGAGCAGCGATCGCGCCGCTCCTCCAAGTCAAAGTAACGAAACGCTACAAATCGTGACACAGCGACATCTGAAGCAATGAAAGTTCAGAATATAAAGAAATTATTACGAAAATCTTGATCCCTGACAAGTTTATGTCAATATCAGTATAGTTAAATTAGAGCTACCCAATTTAAAGGCTCTAACCATAAATCCCTTTTAATCGGTTCAATTGGGGTCAGCTTTCATAAAGACCCTAAAAATAACATCATAATATTAAGCTGAGCGCCAGCCTCCACCTATAGGAAGACTGGCGCTCATTAATTTAAGTGAGTTCTGCAACTTCTATCGGCTGGCCGTCAGGTCGATCGGGCCCGAAGTCCGAGTTTTGGTGAGTTGATTGCCGATCGCGAAAATGGTATTAGTACGAGTGGCATTGTAGAGGTCGTAACGCCGATTACCTCGGATGATATTTTTGCCAGGACTACCTGCGGTACCCAAGTCAGGTTGAGATTTAGCGATCGCCACCACCCCATCCCGCACATTATTTTCAATCAAATTACTACGGAGCATTGGCCGCGCCGAGTGAGAAATTAGTATGCCATCCCGATTTTCAATAATCCGATTTTCTGCAACCAAAGGCGATGCAGAGTCATTAATAGCAATCCCAAATCCTGTATTTTGAAATAAATTTCCTCGGATTTCACCTTGAGAAGACCGCACCGCAGAAATCCCATTACCATTATTCTGAGTAAAGACATTATTGCTAATTTTAGGACTGCTGCTACCCGTAATAAAAATACCTTCACGTTGGCTATTAAAAAAGGTAGAATTAGCAACAACCGGACTGCCAGATTCAACCCATAGACCCGTACCGCGAGTATTCGGATTAGTAACGGTGACACCGCTAATTTGGCTGCCATTTTCAGCTCTAATTGCCACATTTTGTCTAGCAAAACTCGGACTAATAAAGTTAGCGCCGCCAATAATTCGTACCGACTTACCTTTATTAACTTCGTCGCCGCGCAGAATTACATTAGGTTTGATTATTAGCGGGAAACTTTCCCCCGTTTGGGCGCTATAGTTACCCGGAGCTAGTTGAATTAAAGTGTTAGAATTGCTTTGCTGAAGAGCATAAGTGATGGTACGGTAGGGCACGGCTGGATTACCAGCATTAGCGCGATCGCTTCCCCTGGCTGGATCGACATAAATTGTTCTCACCTGTGGCGTTCTTTGGGGAGAATTTGCCCAAGTCGGGAGTGCTGTAGCACCCAAGGAGCCAACTAGCAAAGCAACAGCGGCGGCCGCAGACTGCTGGCTAAAATGGTTGAGGATGGTAAAGGGATTAAAGCGAGAATGCTGATTGCTCATGATGGTAATTCCTGATTTATGATTTTGGGTTTGCGGGGGACATTATTTATTGACTACATAAGCCCAAATCTTAAATCTGGTTAAAATTACAGAATGCTAATGAATCAACTGCTAATTGGCTATAGTTAAAGTAACAAGAGATTTGAGGATTAACTATGCACTTAAAAAAATTGGCACATATATGCACATTATTTTTAGCAGTAGGTGTAGGAATTGCCTTCTACAGCAATCCTGCGGTCGCTGCTGAAAAAGTGGTACTCAAATACACCATTATTCAAATGACTATCCCCGTCAGCGAACTGGAGAATTTTACAAAAACTGGACAAATGTCACCTGCGTTAGAGATGCTTTTGGGGAAGGCGAATAAAAACCCAGAGACAGTGCGCCGCGCTTTGAAAAAGCCTGTCAAGGTGAATAAAGGATTTTTAGAACAAGCGCTCAATAGTCAACCTGGGAAAATGATTTTAGATGAGGTTGGTCAGGTAATTCATCCTCCTTCACAGGATGCGGATCGGGAGGCTTTGCGATCGGCTTTAGTGTTATCCGCGAGTCAGGATAATGAGATTACTGTGATGGAAATGATTAAAAATTATCCAACGGATGAGGTTCATGTTGAGGGCGATCGCTTAGTTGAGGCTTATGGAAAAATTGCATCTTTGGCAGAACAATTGAACGGTGCAACTGAGCAATTACAAGATATACTAAATAAAATCCGTTTGCCAAGATTGTAGTATTTTTTAATCCTTGGCGGTGGAACAAGGATATTTAGTAATTAATAATTGAGATTACATAGATGAGGCAGATTTTCAGATTACACAGATTAGAAGATCGTCTGTGTAATCCCTGTAATCTTTAAAATCAGTGTTCGTATTAGAAGATCGTCTGTGTAATCCGCGTAATCCTTAAAATCAGTGTTCGTAATTAGTTAAACATTACTAATCAGTATATCTATCCGACGGCAGAGGCGAAAAAAAATCTCTCCTTAGTAAAATTCAAGAAGCAAACTCTTACAGAAGTTAGGCACCATCGACTAAAAATCAATGGTTACGAATAGATTTGCATAATTCCTGTATAAATTAAGGAACTTCATCCCGTGAAATTGAAAAGAATCATATCCCTAATTAAAGAAACTTTTAAAGAATGGCAAAAAGATAAAGCCCCTACCTTAGCGGCAGCTTTAGCATTTTATACAGTGTTTTCTCTAGCACCATTGCTAATCATCGTAATTGCGATCGCAGGATTAGTCTTCGGTCAAGAGGCCGCTCAAGGTCAACTTGTAGGGCAACTTCAAAGTTTAGTGGGCAAAGACGGTGCAGAAACCATCCAGCAACTTGTAGCTAATGCTTCCCATCGCCAGTCGGGAATTATCGCCACTGTCATTGGTGTGGCTACACTTTTGTGGGGAGCAACTAACGTATTTACTAATCTGAAAGAAGCTCTTAACATGATTTGGAATGTTGAACCACCACCGGGACGCGGGTGGCTAGGTTTTCTGCAAGACCGGGTATTATCTTTTGCAATGATTCTCAGTATTGGCTTTTTACTCCTAGTTTCTTTAGTAATCAGCGCAGTATTAACAGCAATAAATCAGTGGTTAAATGGGTTACTGCATATCCCCAGTGGTCTTTGGCAACTGATTGATTTTGGTATCTCTTTTAGCGTGGTGACAGTGCTTTTTGCCTTGATTTATAAATTTTTACCTGATGTTAAACTGGTTTGGAATGATGTTTGGGTGGGAGCCGCGATCACCTCAGTCCTATTTACCATCGGTAAGTCATTAATTGGAATATATTTGGGTAGCAGCGGCATCGGATCGACCTATGGTGCTGCTGGATCGTTTGTAATACTTTTGCTTTGGATTAATTACTCGGCCCAAATTCTATTTTTAGGCGCAGAATTTACCCAGGTTTGGACTAACAGATACGGCTCCCGAATGTTAGCAAGGCGAAAAGCTAAGCTAGAAAGCAGCGACCAACCGTCAATGTCTCAGTCTGGGGGTCATTTTTAATATCTAAAATTAAGCCGGTTCGTAGAGGTACTCAAAGCCGTTACCGTCTGGATCGCGTGCGTAGAAGGAGGCTGTACCGTCGCGGTGCTCGTGGATGTGGGTGGCGGGGATGCCGTCAGCTTTGAGTTGGTTGTAGGCGGCTTCCATTTCCGCGCGATCGCGAAAAACAAACCCAAAATGCGGCCCTGCTTGGTTGTAACTAGGACTCAATAAGGCCAGTCCATCATCGCCAGCTTTCAGGTAGGCCCAGTCTGCATCTTTCCAGGCTAATTCCATTCCTAAGTTTTGGTAGAACTCGGCTGCTTTGTCAATATCTTTGACACAAATGGCGACGTGGCCTAATCGTTTCAGTTTCATCTTGAGTAAGGTTTATTGTTGTTAGGCAAACTAATATAGCTAGGGGCTAGGGGAAGAAGGGAATAGTAAGCAGGCTTTAGCAATGAACAGTAGGAATTACTTCTGTTTCAGTGGCTTCACGCTCTATCAATCTTGATTGAGCAGGAGGATGTAATCTAACCATCATAGCATAATTGCTCTAATTTTTCAAAGGTAGTGATATTACAAATTCAGTACCCACACCCAGAGTCGAACTACACATCAATTGGCCTCCATGTTTTTCTACCACAATTTGACGCGCGATCGCCAAACCCAATCCCGTGCCTTTGCCCACATCTTTAGTCGTAAATAAATGGTCAAAAATCTTCGGTTTCACCTCATCGCTAATACCCCGACCATTATCGCGAATCCGAATCACTACCGATTGCAGGGTAAACGCATCTTAATTTCAACCTAAAATATGATAAGATGAAGTATTTGGCTAAATCAAGTGTGTAATTCATAGGTACGATCGATGGCGAAAGGGTTTACTTCAACATTAACTTTCCAAGAAAAAACAATAGGTCTATCGAATCCGACCGACTTATTGAACGTTAGTTTTTTAAACCATTTTGAGGCATTGACCGATCCAAGAATAGAAAGAAGTAAAGAGAATTTACTAATAGATATTGTAGCCATTGCCATTCTAGCTGTCATCAGCGGTGCGGATGGATGGGTAGCAATAGAACTCTATGGAAAAGCTAAAATAGAAAAGTTTGTTGGCAGAGAGCATAGCTATTATCAACAAATAGAAGCAGGGCATCATCGAGTTGAAAAAAGACAAATTTGGACAGTGGCAGTCTCAGAGTTGCCACCTCTTTATAATCAATCATTATGGACTGGATTAAAAACAATTGTGATGGTCGTAAGTGAAAGACGTTTGTGGAATAAAACTACCACAGAAGTTCGGTTTTATTTAAGTAGTTTAGCCAGTAATGCCGAGAAGATTTCTCAAGCAATTCGCAGTCATTGGGGTATTGAAAATAGCTTACATTGGACATTAGATGTTACTTTTTCTGAAGACAAGAGCCGCATTCGTAAAGATCATTCTCCTGAAAATTTTGCTTTTCTACGTCGTTTAGCTGTCAATTTACTGAAACAGGAAAACGGATTCCCGATCTAAATTGATTCAGCTTTAAGAATTCAGAAGTTCTTAAAGCTCGATTTTAACTGGGTTAATTGCATCAGATTTAAGAGTTTTAAGAATGCTTCTCTCAGAGAATAGTTATGCACAAATATGATTTTATGTCAACTTAATTTAGATGCGTTTACCCTGCTGCCTGAATATAGTTCTTCTGTAACCTCATAACCAGACAGATTTGCGATCGTATCCATAACCTAGTTTCCTCTCTTAAAGAATAGTTAAAATAGTTGTTGCGTTATTAATTATAATGCAAACACCTAAGCCTAAGATGGTTGTCGGAGATCGTCTCGCCTAGAAGTTATAGAACTATATTTAGTATTCAATCTATGATTTAGTATTCAATCCGGCGCGATCGCCAACTTGGTACTCACTCCATCGACCGAAATTTATAGCGATCGCACCCCGATCTGTTTCTAAACTGACAATAAGCGCCAAGGCTTAGCCAGCCGCAGACATCGCCTCCCCCACCTCCCCCCAAACCGCAAAACCCCCGCAATAATTTGATACCCTAAACTAATAGTCTTGGGAACGGTACAGAAGAGTGGAAATATCAATAGGGCGCGGCAAAACAGCTCGCAGAGCTTACGGCATTGACGAAATCGCGCTAGTCCCCGGACAGCGCACCCTCGATCCAATTTTGGCAGACACCCACTGGCAGATCGGAGGCATCGATCGCGAAATCCCCATCATCGCCAGTGCAATGGACGGAGTAGTAGATGTCCGCATGGCCGTACTCCTATCTCAGCAGGGAGCGCTAGGCGTACTCAACCTAGAAGGCATCCAAACCCGCTATGCCGATCCCCAGCCAATATTAGAGCGCATCGCCTCCGTCGGCAAAGATGAATTTGTCGGCTTGATGCAGGAACTCTACACCGAACCGATCAAGCCAGAATTAATCCAGCAACGTATTCAAGAAATTAAATCTCAGGGAGGAATTGCCGCCGTCAGCGCTACCCCCGCAGGCGCAAGCAAATACGGCTCAGCCGTTGCCCTAGCTGGAGCCGATTTATTTTTCGTACAAGCAACAGTCGTCTCCACCGCTTACCTTTCCCCTGAATCGGTAACGCCTCTGGATCTGACTCAGTTTTGCCAACAGATGCCTATTCCAGTCATCTTAGGCAATTGCGTCACCTACGAAGTTGCCCTAAATTTGATGAAAACTGGCGCGGCTGGCATTCTCGTAGGTATTGGGCCCGGTGCAGCTTGCACATCTCGCGGTGTTTTAGGCGTTGGCGTTCCCCAAGCGACAGCAGTCGCAGACTGTGCGGCGGCGCGGGACGATTATTATCAAGAAACTGGCAAGTATGTCACTGTCATTGCTGACGGCGGCTTAATTACTGGCGGCGATATCTGTAAGTGCATCGCCTGCGGTGCCGACGGCGTAATGATTGGTTCCCCCTTTGCCAGAGCCGCAGAAGCTCCTGGTAGCGGCTATCACTGGGGAATGGCGACTCCTAGCCCTGTTTTACCTCGCGGAACTCGCATCCGTGTTGGTACAACTGGGACTTTGGAGCAAATTTTGCGCGGGCCCGCACTGCTAGATGACGGTACTCACAATTTACTCGGTGCTCTGAAAACTAGCATGGGTACGTTGGGGGCTAAGAATCTTAAGGAAATGCAGCAAGTAGAAGTGGCGATCGCTCCTTCACTACTGACTGAAGGTAAGGTCTATCAAAAAGCTCAGCAGTTAGGTATGGGTAAGTAGATTCCTGAAGTCCTACCAGCATAGCTTTAAAAGATTTTTGTAACAGCGCAAGCTCACCCCTTTTTAGAGGGGGTGGGTCAAAAAATTGTTAAGTAGTCTAGCAAATTACAAAAATCCCTGCAATTATCCAGAAGGAGATGCCACAATATAGAAAGCGGAGACCATTTAGTTTCCGTTCACTCCTCACACCACACTCCGCCCGGACTACTGTTCGGGCGGTTCCTTTTTTACAGATTTTTATAGATGAACGCGGCTATGCTAGGGAAGAGGGGCTA
>NZ_CACA01000214.1:0-19113 GCF_000180455.1 Kamptonema sp. PCC 6506 | reverse complement strand
GAATTGAAATGAAAAAGCGGTGAGAATGCAAATTGAGGCTTCAAAATAAATTGCATTGCTTGCTAGAAAATAACAAATTAATAGGAGCAGCAATGCAATTTATACTATTTAATTAAAAAGAGACCAATTAATACAAAGCTGAGAAAGATAGCAAGAACAATAGCGTGTTCAACTCTAGGGCTAATAATCTTGACAGCAATCACTAAAGTAACTGCTAGGAGGACAACGCCAATATCCACAGCAACCTGACCACCTCGATCGATCAATGGATCTTTTTGGGCTGATTGAACCAAACTGAAAAAGTCAATTGTGATAATTGCTAGTGATTTTTGAGTTGGGAAATTCATAAAAAACCTCCTTGAAGTTTATAAAGCAAGGTACCAGTACATTTGGGTTATAACTGTAACAAAAATTGCATCCCTGGGCTTTTATTACCAGTAGTTTGTCTATAAATTCAAATCCCTAATAAAGCCATGCTTAAGTACGATTTGGCTACAAATAACCATTCATCTTGAGACTGCAAATTTCTAGGGTGGCCAGAGATAGATAAGTGAAAATAGGATAACCCAGATCGCATCAACAAAGTGCCAGAACAAAGTAGTTGCGCTGACACCAAAGTACCCCTTGTTGTAATTGTCCCGAATGAAAGAACGAGAAAGCATCAGCAACTGCAAGAGAATGCCCGCAAAAACGTGCAGCCCGTGGAAACCTGTTAGCAGGTAAAATGTTCCACCCATTAGCCCTGTAGTCAGCCGGAAGTTAAGGTTACTCCACTCGATACCCTGACCAACTAAGAAGTAAATTCCCATACCAAAAGTCAGTACCCAAAGCCAGCGAAATCTAATAATTTTATGGCGTTTGAGGGCGTTTTCTGCGGCTTGAATAACGAAGCTACTTGAAAGCAGCACCACAGTATTAATAATGATAAATTTAGATAATTCCGGCCCCTTAACACCAGGTGGTAGCCAGTTGGAATGGGTCAATCGTAGAGCGATATAGGTAAAGAAAAAGCTGAAAAAAACTAGGCTCTCCGACAGCAAGAATATGGTAACGCCGAACATTGCTTTACCATGATGATCGTGAGCGATGCCACCACCAATTGGTAAGAACCTTTGTAACCAATTAGGCAGGGACTGTACTAAGCGATCGAAACGAATTGGGCTTTCATCTATATGATGTGTAGGATTTGGCATAACTCCGATAATTTTGGATTTTGGATCTGGGATTTTGGATTGAGAAAAAGCAGTCAATTCCTCTCCCCTTACCTGATCTATTCTTGAGTAACAGCAGCCTCTGGTATCGCTTTAGAGTTGTAATGATAGGGTGGATCGTTGACAACAGGAATTTCCTCAAAGTTCTCCCTGGGTGGCGGTGAAGAAGTCTTCCACTCCAGCCCTGTAGCGTGCCAAGGATTGTCAGGTGCTTTTTTACCTAATAGCAAAGAACCGACGATATTGGCAATAAAAGGCAGCGTAGACATACCCAAGAAAAAGGCTCCCAAACTAGCAATAATATTCCACCCTTGGAACTGCGGATCGTAAGATGAAACCCGGCGCACCATGCCTTGTAAACCGAGCGGGTGCATGGGGAAAAACGTAAGATTAGCGCCGATAAAAGTTAAAAAGAAATGCAATTTTCCCCAGCCTTCAGCGTACATTCGTCCAGTTATTTTTGGGAACCAGAAGTAAATCGCGGCAAAGATTGCCATCGTGATTGTATTGTGGACGACGTAGTGGAAGTGACCTACTACAAAGTAGGTATTGTTGACATGAATATCAAACGGAACTGAACTAAGCATGATGCCAGTAATTCCACCGAAAATAAACATAAGTACACCTCCCAAGGCAAATAACATGGGGGTTAAAAGATGCAGTCTGCCATTCCAAACTGTGGCAGTCCAAGCAAATACTTTGACACCAGTAGGGACAGCTACCAACATTGAGGAAACCATAAATAGTATCCGCATCCAATTGGGTGTAGCACTGGCAAACATATGGTGTACCCAAACAAATATGCTGACTAAACCAATTCCAAAGGAGGCGATCGCAACCGATCGATAGCCAAATAAAGGATTACGAGAAAAGGCGGGGAGAATTTCCGAAAAGATGCCAAAAGCAGGCAGCGCCATCACATAAACCGCCGGATGGGAGTAGAACCAAAATAAGTGCTGATAGATAATTGGGTCGCCATTCTCCAGGGGTTTGAAGAAATTTGTCCCAAAAGTGAGGTCAAAAAATAACAGTACGATCGCGCCCGTCAGGGAAGGTAAACAAATTAGTTGTAGCAACTGGGCGCTGAGAACTGTCCAAACGAAAATCGGCATCCGAAAAAACGTCATCCCTGGTGCCCGCATCCAAACAATTGTAGTAATAAAGTTGACTCCTCCCATAATCGATGAAATACCCAGCAACATTACACTCAGTATCCAAATTGATTCGCCGTTGATGGGATAACCAGTTGGGTTTTGGAGGCTGATTGGTGGGTAAGACCACCAGCCAGCTTGTGCGGGCCCACCTTGTACTAAAAAGCTCGATAGTAGGAGGATACCTGCTGGCGGAATTATCCAAAAGGCGAGCGCATTCAGAACTGGAAACGCCATGTCTTTTGCCCCAATTATCAACGGTACTAAGTAGTTAGCAAGACCAGCATTGAAGGGGATAATCCACAGGAAAATCATCACCGTGCCGTGTAGAGTAAATAAGCCATTATATAAAGAGCGATCGACCAAATCTGATTCGGGAGTAAGCAGTTCGCCCCGAATAATCATCGCTAACATCCCACCAATCAAAAAGAAAATAAAAGTCGTCACCATGTACTGAACACCGATAACTTTATGGTCGGTGCTAAAGCTGAAATACTCCTGCCAGTCGGGATCGTTTTTACTGTTGGGATTTTCTGATTCGTCAGTAATTGGGATTGAGTTATTTGTCATATATTTTTTATTTACGGATAGCAGCTTGAGAAAGCCATTGATTATAACTTTCACTTGAATCAACATATACATCCGCCACCATCAAGGCAAAGTCGGTGCCGCTGAATTGGGAATCACGCAGGTGATATTTGCCGATTTTGGTGGGTGTTAAGACCAGGTTAATATTGCGGTTGGGGATGATATCTTGCTTTAACCGAAATTCCGGGACATAAAAGCCGTGAATTACATCTTGGGAATGTAAACTTAAACGGGTACGTTCATTTACTCTCAGGTGTAATTCGTTACTAATGGCATTATTTGGATAGCGGAAAGACCAAACCGATTGTTTAGCTATAACCTCAATATTTTCAGTAACAGGTTGATCGGTATTTGTGACCGTTGCAGCGGTAGCAGATTCTTCCAATAGGTGCAGATGTACGATCGGTTGTAGCCCCTCAATATCTAGTTGTTGATAAATGCTGAAACTTTGAGCTGCAAGCCATAAAACTAGGACGGTTGGGGCGGAAGTCCAGAGGATTTCTAGCCTCACATCGCTTCTGGTAGGATGACCGTGACTCCAATCTCCCTTGGGCGCGCGATCGGTGAGAATTGAGTATCCGATCGTGCCTGCGATCGCGAGAAAGATGAACGTTCCCACGGAGGTTAAAAAGCTAAATATGCGATCGACTCTTTCCGCTTCTGCGGTTGCCTGAATCGGCATCCAAGAGTAGGCGCGATCGCCAATCCAGCGGGCTATTATCATAATTACCGCGATAAAAACTATTAATAATAGTGTGTTGAAAATTTTCCTCATCGCATCTCCTGTAAAATCAATTGTTCTAGTATCTTTATTGGCATTATTTAAGTAATAAATTCGGATTTTTACCTTGTCGAATTAAGCCCGCTGCCGTATTATGTATCCCGAACTCGTCTCCCATCTGCGCCCCTAAAGTGCCGTGAACATATAACAATCCCAATATAAAAATACCCATCAACAAGTAACTCCACTGCACTTGGATTGTGGCATTTTTGCGCCAGCGGTAGCGCTGTAACCCCCTCCATACGGTCATGGCAACAATCGCTGCTAATAGTAAAATACCCCCCATACCATGCAAGAGCATTGTTGTACCAGCCCCCAACCCCCAAGCACTATTCATATTTGTGGGTGGGTCTGCCAACATCATCTCAAAAAAGCCCGCTGCGACGGTAAAAAATGTGATAACAGCACTTGCTAAAAGATTGTACCAACCAACATCAAAAAAGCTGGGACGAATAGCAGTCAGAGTCAAAAATTTGAGGATTGGTTTTTCAAAACGAAACAGCGTTCCCGCAATATCAAAAATTATGGCAATAATGAATAAACCCAACGTGAAATGCACTAGCTGCGGATGAATTGGAACCTCGTATGGTAATCCGTTCGCACCTAGTTTGAACCACAACCGATCGATAAGTTGCGAGTTCATTGTAAGACTCCATTTTTTGTTGCTTCAACTACGGGCTCTACGTGCAGCCCGTATACCCAAACTAACTTAGTCCCTAAATATTGTTGAAAGCATACTAAACAAATTAAAAATGTTGCAACACCTAGATAAGCAACAGGTATCTTTACTGGAGTTCGGGCGCGAATCGCGAATCTCCATGCGGTAATTGCCACAATAATTGCCGAAAGTGACCAGCCTGTAATTGTGTGTAAATTCAGTGTCGGCTTGACGGCTTCGTAAGGTTGGGCTAAACCAGCTTCAAACTGACCAAAGATGACGGCGAGGAAAATACTGACTGAAGCAACAAACATATTCCAGAAACTCACCTCAAACAAACGATGATTGCGGTTGAAATAGCCCGTCACGTCGCAGCAGAAGGAAAAAATTATCATCGCGATCGCGAAATGGACGACGATCGGATGGAGCGGATCTGGGTAAGGTAGATTCGCATTATTGAGAGGCAGAGGCATCGCTTTCTCCTGTTTTAGTGGACTTGTTCCCGGAGGCAAGCTGACAGAGATTTCTCTAAATATAGATTGAGACTAATTCTACAAAAACATATCTATCTAAAGATTGATCTAATCCTGAAAAATAACCATAGCTTCTCAAACTATTGGGCTTTCAACCCTCTAAAGTTTTAAGGCGATCGCTGGTGATATTATTGACACATTAATCACATAAAGATTAGTTGTATATCACAAAAAACATTGCTTGACAATTAATTTTATGTGTAAGTTTCTGGAGAAGATAATTATAAAGTTATACCCTTAGAAATAGAGACGAATTACCCCATTAGATAGACGTATTTGATTCTACAAATCCCTAAAGTGAGCGCAGAAACCAATAAATAAATCTTTAAGTAGTTACATTCTTAATTAGGTACAACTTTACTTCACAAAGAAATAAAACTAGGAAAAAACATGAGCTATTCCCCTAATCTTTTCAAAGGTCAAAAAGCAGTCGTAACGGGTGCAAGTTCTGGTATTGGTGAAGGAGTCACCCATACTTTGGCTGCATCGGGTGCTTCTGTTTTAGTCAACTACCATTCTCAACAGGAAGCAGCAGAGTAGACGGCGGTATGACTCTGTATACAGGGTTCGCGACGGGGGGCTAGATGAACGCAGAACAGCAAAGGTTAGAAGAGAATCGCGAACCGGATGAACCTTGGTATCGTTGGGGTTCCTACTTGAGCGATCGCCAATGGGGTACAGTGCGGGAGGATTACTCACCGGATGGTTCAGCTTGGGAGTATTTTCCTCACGACCAGGCGCGATCGCGCGCTTACCGTTGGGGTGAAGATGGATTGGGTGGATGGTGCGATCGCCACAGTCAACTCTGCTTTGGTCTAACACTGTGGAATGGCCGCGATCCAATTTTAAAAGAACGTCTGTTTGGACTGACTAACGAACAAGGTAATCACGGTGAAGATGTCAAAGAATATTACTTCTACCTGGACAACACGCCTACCCATTCCTATATGCGCTGGTTGTACAAATATCCTCAACTGGAATTTCCCTATACTCAGCTTGTAGAGGAAAACGCTCATCGCCACAAGGATCGACCAGAATTTGAATTATTAGATACGGGCGTGTTTGACGATAATCGCTATTTTGATGTGGTTGCCGAATACGCCAAAGCCTCTCCCGATGATATTTGCATTCGCATCAGCATCACGAATCGGGGGGCGGAAACTGCCAGCATCGACGTACTACCTACCCTTTGGTTTCGCAATACCTGGATATGGACAGGTAATAAACCGCAGTCACAGCTATCGAAAGTTGCTGATGGTGTAATTAAGGCGAACAGTGAGAAATATGGGGATTATTGGTTATTTTGCGATGGAAATCATCAGCTTTTATTTACAGAGAATGAAACTAACAGCCAACGTCTCTACGGAGTTGCTAATGCCTCACCTTATGTTAAAGACGCTTTCCACGAGTATGTGATTCATAACAATCAGAATGCAGTAAATCCGAATAAAGTTGGTACGAAAGCAGCAGCTTGGTATCAATTGGAAATTGGGGCGGGACAGACAAATGTAATTCAACTTCGCTTCACCAACCAATATACTGACACGCCATTTAATGCAGCATTTGCTGATACCTTCCGCCAGCGTCAAACAGAGGCAGATGAATTTTACGAAACGCTCACCCCCGGTCTAGACGAGGACTGCCGCAACGTCCAACGACAAGCGTTTGCCGGACTGCTGTGGAGCAAACAGTTTTACTACTATGATGTCCATACTTGGCTGCATGGAGATTTAGCAGAACCTATCCCACCCAGTCAACGCCTTACCGATCGCAATACTCAGTGGTGGATGCTCTACGCCGAAGAAATTATTTCCATGCCCGATAAGTGGGAGTATCCTTGGTTTGCTGCCTGGGATTTGGCATTCCACTGCATTGCTCTAGCATTAATGGATGGAAACTTTGCCAAGCAACAATTACTGTGGTTGACTGGCGATCGCACCATGCACCCCAACGGTCAATTACCCGCTTACGAGTGGGCGTTTGGCGATGTCAATCCTCCGGTACAAGCATGGGCGGCGTGGCGCGTCTACAAAATTGAACAGAAACGAGTTGGAACGGGCGATCGCAAATTCTTGGAGCGGATGTTTCACCGCTTGATGCTCTACTTTACCTGGTGGGTAAACCGCAAAGACTTACAAGGGCAAAACTTGTTTCAAGGAGGATTTCTCGGACTGGATAACATTGGGCTATTTGACCGCAGCAAGTCATTACCAACGGGGGGTTATTTAGAACAGGCAGATGGCACGGCATGGATGGGGATGTTTTCATTAAATATGCTGGCGATCGCTCTGGAACTATCCCGTGAGGACGAAACATACAGCGATATGACGTTGAAGTTTTTTGAACACTTCCTCTACATTGCTAACGCCATTAATCATGTAGGGCATGAAGAAATTGTGCTTTGGGACGACGAAGACGGCTTTTACTACGATGCCTTGCACTTACCCAACGGAGAGGACGTGCGAATCAAAGTACGGTCAATGGTGGGACTAATACCGCTATTTGCAGTTGATACTATCGAGCCAGATTTGTTAGAAATTGTACCGGGATTAAAAGACAAAATTGAGTGGTTTCTCAACAACCGTCCCGAATTGGCACAAAACATTGCTTGTATGACCATTGAGGGAGAAGGCGATCGCCGCCTGCTTGCTATTACTAGCCCCGAAGCGCTACGCCGTATCCTGCGACCATTGTTGAATGAGGAGGAATTTCTCTCACCTTATGGTATCCGCTCGCTTTCCCGCTATCACCAAGAGCATCCCTTTATCTTCGACTGGGACGACACTCGCTATCAAGTAGACTATGAGCCTGCTGAATCTACTTCTAACCAATTTGGCGGTAATTCTAACTGGCGCGGCCCCATCTGGTTTCCAGTTAACTTTCTACTAATTGAATCCTTGCAAAAGTTCTAT
Organism: Kamptonema sp. PCC 6506; assembly: GCF_000180455.1. NCBI lineage: Bacteria > Bacillati > Cyanobacteriota > Cyanophyceae > Oscillatoriales > Microcoleaceae > Kamptonema > Kamptonema sp. PCC 6506. The sequence continues at coordinate 11,279 of NZ_CACA01000214.1, read as the reverse complement.
CACTACTTAGGCGATGACTTCACAGTGGAGTGTCCCACAGGTTCAGGAGTAATGCTCAATCTCTGGGAGGTGGCGGCTTATTTGGAGCAAAGAGCGATCGCTATTTTCTTACAGAATCGAGATGGGCAGCGTCCGGTTTACGGTGGTACTGCAAAATTTCAGCAAGACCCTCACTGGCGCGATTTGATTCTCTTTTACGAATACTTTCACGGCGACAACGGGGCTGGATTAGGCGCAAGTCATCAAACTGGATGGACAGCACTAATTGCCAAGTTGATTCAGCAGGTAAACGATAAACCGTGATTCCAGGCTTTTAATACTAATTCTTGAAACAGGGACTAGCGAAAGTTTAATAATTGCTACATAAAATTGGCGATCGCTACTCAACTTTTAGTAGTATACTCATGCCTAATCATTTAAGGGTGTAGGAGACATGGTAGACTCGTACAGCGATATTTACCCATTTTTTGATGAAGGCGATTACTTAACATTCAATCCCGATGTCGCTCAGGCCGTGAAAAATGGCCAATTCCAGTCGGGGCTAGAGCATTTCATTCTCTTGGGCCAATTTGAAAATCGCGTTGCCTCTTTTACGGGAACGACGGGTAACGATCTTATCCGAGGCTTTGGCAACACTCGATATTTTTACCCAACCTCCTACGAAATTGTCAGTACCGATCCCTATGATTCTCGAGTAATCGGTACTGGCGCGGGAGAAATTGACACGCTTATTGGTGCTTCAGGTACAGACAATTTCGCGATCGCCGCTTACACCGTTCTTCCTTCAACTCCCAATGCCGTCCAGCTCTATGTAGGCCAAGGAAACAACGACTACGCTCTGATTCAAAACTTTGAATTTGCTGAAGATACCCTTCAGCTAGCAGGAAGTCCGGCTGATTACTCCCAAGAAGTTACCAATGGAAATCTTTACATCTACAAGAAAAATCCTAAAGATTTGGTGGCGATAGTAGAAGGAATGACTTCGCCACTGACTGTAGTTGACAGACCCCTCTTTGGTGGCGCATTCAATAGAGGGACTTTTTTCCTCGGTGCTGTCAATTATTTCGACGAAACCGATTATTTGGTCGGCAATCCAGATGTCAAGCAGGCGGTAGACGATGGCCTGTTTAAATCTCCTTTCGATCATTATCTCCGCTACGGTCAATTGGAGGATCGTATTGTTACTCTCACGGGCACGACGGATAATGACGTTATCCGAAGTTTTGGCAACAGCAGTCGATATATTTTCCCAACCCCCTACCAAGTTGTCAGTTCCGATCCCTATGATTATCGAGTAATCGGGACTGGACTGGGAGAAATTGATACGCTCATTGGTGCTGAAGGTGTAGATAATTTCGCGCTCGGCATTTACATCGTTCCTTCAACTCCCAATGCCATACAGATGTATGTGGGTCAGGGAAACAGCGACTACGCTCTAATCCAGAACTTTCAGAGAGGAGTCGATACCATAGAAGTAGCAGGCTCGATCTCCAACTTCACCCAGGAAATTGTAGGCGGATCTCTCAATATCTATGCCAATTCTCCGAGCAAAGACTTAGTGGCGATCTTAGAAGGGGTGAGTGCACCGCTCGCTCAGGTTGAAAGCGCCGTTTTTAATGCCCATGAAGGGACTATCTACTTAGGATAAAATCCCCTGACTCGGCAAAAAAAGACTCCTCCATTTTGAAGAAGAAAAATTTGCCAAAAGGGTAGGTTGGCAAAGCCGACAGGAATCGCAATCATGGTGAGATCGGGGCGTTAGGCGCTATGCCTTAACGCCCCTACACGCATACATATATACACTGAGATGCTCCCAATTATTTAGGCTCGCTATATATAGTAATAATTACCCAATAGTTAAGGAAATTTATTCTTATGACTCATTCTTCATCATCAAGCGATCGCGAACATCCAACACCCCCGACGATTGACTATTGGCACGTCTGGACTGACGAAGATGGCATCAGCCACCAGTCCAGTTGCCAAATTCAAGACTTCACTCTCAAGAGCATTTCACCACCTGCCTCTCCTCAGTGGCTCGAACAGATGCAGCAAGGCGGTGCTACCGTCGTCTTTACGGTGCAACCTGTTGGCTGGATTGGCACTTGGCATGAAAATCCGAAACCCCAGTGGATTATTCCGCTATCGGGACGCTGGTTTGTGGAGACGATGGACGGGCAACGAGTAGAGATGGGTGTTGGTGAAATTTCGTTTGGAGAAGACCAGAATACGAAAGCCAACGCCCAGGGACAGAAGGGACACCTTTCTGGCACTGTCGGCGATGCGCCCGCAGTTTTGATGATTGTGCAACTTGAAGAAACGCCTACTATCGGGCAGGCTTGCCGTTTTCGATAAGCTCAAAATTTTTATGTTGAATCCCATTCAGGTACAACGGATTCGTGCTATTGGGCTAACTGTGAGTGATGCCGATCGCTCTCAGGATTTCTATACGCAAGCACTAGGGTTTGAACCCGTTTCAGACATCACGGTTGAAACAGAGGATTACAGCGACTTAGTAGGCGTGGCTGAGGCAACAATTCGCATTGTCACCTTGCAGCTTGGAGATGAAGTTATTGAGCTGATGCAGTATCTCAATATTGAGGGAAAACCTATTCCCAGGGATTCGGAAAGTAATGATTTGTGGTTTCAACATTTGGCGATCGCAGTTAGCGATATGGATCGGGCTTATGCTCATTTGCGATCGTTTCCAATTGAACCGATTTCAGTTGAACCGCAGACGATACCAGCCGAGAATAAAGCATCTGCTGGTGTACGAGCCTTCAAGTTCAAAGATTGCGATCGCCACCCTTTAGAGTTAATTTGGTTTCCTGCCGATAAAGGACAAGACAAGTGGCATCAGCAGAGCGATCGCTTGTTTCTCGGAATCGATCATAGTGCGATCGCAATTAGCAACACCGAGCAGAGTCTAAAATTTTACCGAGACTTGCTGGGAGTGAATGTATGAAAATCCTTAGTCATCAAAGCCAGAACTGCGGAATGTGGGATCAAACTCAAAATTCCTAATTTTCTGTATAACGGGCAAGCTTATGAGCGGAAAATTCGCCGATAGCGCGCTTCAATTACCGAGTAGATACCATAGGCAATTAAACCCAAAGGTACTAGAGCCAAAATCACTGGACTAAAAGGCTGTTGTGCCAGAATTGCCAACACATCGCCCAATTCCTTTGTTTGGCTGGCATCCGATAGCCTTGCTGCTTGAATTAAGAAAAAACCGATTATAACGAAAACAACTCCCCGGGCAGCAATTCCGAATCGACCCAACCGTGTCGCCCAAGTTTGCTCGGTTTGGCTCATTTCATCTAGCTTGAAATGGCGACGAAATTTAGCTTTATATGCTTCGTAGAAATAAGAAAAGCCTACACCAATAACAATTGCTCCCGCCAATCCTACCAGCCATTGTCCAAACGGTTGCGCTAAAATTTGGGCTGTCAAATCTTCCGTTGTATCGCTATTACCACCGCCAGAACCCATTATCAGTTTTACAGCCGTTAAAGCCAAACCTCCGTAAGCTAAAGCACTTAAGGCGTAGCCCATGCGTTGGGCAATTCGCTTGGCATCAATTTTGTCTCCTTGGTGTTCTGGGTCGAGAATTGTCTGAACGATACGCCAAAGGGCATAACCAATAATCCCAATCGTTACAAGAAATAGCAGAAATTTACCGAACGGTTGGTTAACAATTTCTGATAATGCACCGCTAGTATCGGTTGTCCTGCCGCCCATACTAAAGACTGCTTGTGCTGCTAGAAAACCGACAATAAAGTAAACTAAGCCTTTGGAAGCATATCCCAATCTTGCCAGTCGCTCAAACCAGGCATGAGAAGCTGCTTGTCGAATTGACTGTTTAATGTTGTCGGTGGATGAGTTGTGCGGTTTCATATTTTTTGACAATTTAGTTGTTAACGACTGCTGTCATAGGCAATGGTGCATTCCTTTCCAGTTAACTGAGTTCTTAAACAAAGGATTTACATTATCATTTACTAACTTAATAATTAGCTTGTTTAGAGATTTTTGTCATCTGTCTTGAGCAGGACTCTCATCGGTTGATTGATTGATAAACTTCACATTAATTGGGCTTGACAATTATAGCTTTATGAGTTATCTACTGGCTTCCCTGATTGAGCAGTCTGCCAGCGGTCTAGTATATCTCTGATTAAAACTTCTTTAACCCAAATTTGAATAACAATTAGAATTGGTAGCGCTAAAAATAATCCCAAAAAACCAAAGAAAAATCCGAATGCTGTCAAGATAGCTAAGGTGTAAGCCGGAAGCAGAGATACCTGCTTTTCCATAATGATAGGAGTGACCAAGTTGCCTTCAATTTGTTGAATTAGGAAATAAAGCAACAACACCGCGCCTGCTTTTGAAGGCGAATCTAATAAAGCCAGCAGCAGCGGTGGAATTACGCTTAAAATTGCGCCAATATAGGGAATTAAGGCTAATATGAATGCCAGAAGCCCGTTCACAAAAGGCAGTGGAACTTGCAAAACAAACAAACCAATAATGCTCGTAATACCAATAAAACTCATGCTTAATGCAACACCTGCCAACCAACCCATTAAACCCTCTTCGCATTTTGAGAAAATTTCATCGGCTCGCTGACGGTAAAAAGCGGGAAAAAGGCTGATAATTGCGTGGCGGTATGGCATCGGATTTACCAGAAGCATGATTGTCAAAACGGTAATTAATAAGGTATTAATAATCAAGCTTAGATAGTTGGAAAACCACTGATAAATATGCGAAGTTGTCCACCGAAAAAACGTTTGAATTTCTTGGGTTAAATCGTCAATACTGGGAAGGTTATCAACAATTTGTCCGGGTAATCTTGCTTGCAACCAATTGCTCCAAATTCGCAGTTGTTCTATTCCTAGCGGGACGAGTTGGGACAACTCTTGAAATTGATTGCTCAGGCGCGTTACGATGAGAGTTAGCAAGACAGCGCTCGCTGTGACTAAAATCGCAATTGCTAAGGCGATCGCCACTCCCCGCTTCGCACCCGACTGCTGCAATCTTCGCACTAAACGGTTGAGAGCGATCGCTAAAATTACGGCGGTAAAAAACAGTAAAACAATCGTTCTAATTTTCCACAAAATATAGAGCGAGGCTAGCAAAGCCAAAAAACCAATCCACTTTCCTAAACCCATAACAAAAGCCTCTCTATTCACCAACACTTAACTCTAGCAGGGAGATTTTTTTGGCTAAACTTTCTACAGCGAGAGTGAGCAATCGCATCAATTCCGAATCCTGATTGTATTCTGCAAGCGAGTTTTTTCCGTGTGAGTTACAATCTTTTTGAGACACTCAATACTGCCACTCTTACATTTTCACCCTACACCTATGTATGGGAAAGATTGTGCAAAATTAAAGCAATTAGCCAAATATCTTACTTAAGATATATTGCTTTTACATTCAAGTTTAAAATCAGCCAACTTAAGATAGATGCTGTAGGGCTAGTTTTTCTCTAGAGAGACTTTTTAGAAAAACCCAGAGCTCATTCTCAGGTTAGGCGCGTCGCTATTGTTTAGTTTGTATCCTGAGAACAACGAAGTTCATATATTGATTTGATTATAGATAGTTTGGGCGCTGCAATAGCTGCCCTAACTAGCTTATGGACGTTGCAAGAATGGATGCGCCCCAGTGTGACAGTTGGGAATCAAGCATCTATCGCCAATAGTCCGAGCGATCGCACTTAACTCAAAGCAATATCATCATTTTTTCTTCAATCATCTTTCATCGGATACATATTTTCTTATTGCCTCCGACAGATGGCAAGCTTTGGAGAGTTGAAGTTAAATAGAGAGAGAAACAACATTTTGAAAGAGAGAATGTAGAATACAGACAATCGACCTTGAGCAAAAGTAAATTTTTAATAATTTAAATTTTCTTTTCACATTACTGCAAAAGGTTGGTTGTTGCGATTTAGGAGGATTTTATGAAAATAAAATCATTTTCAACGGCAATTGGACTGGTTCTGTTGGGTTCAACCATTTATTTACCCGAAATTGCCCAAGCTAGTCCCAAACCCTCAATCCAAGTAGCTCAACGAAGAGTAGTCGGCTCGAATATCGATAGTTTTACCGCGTATCCAGTACAGCGATTAGATCCGGGAACTGAACTCTTTTTCGTGTTGCGAGGAACCCCGTATTCTAGAGCTACCTTGACTATCACAAATACAGTGCAAAATCTGCCCATGCGGGAGGTTCAACCGGGAGTTTACGAGGCAAGCTACGTGATTCGCCAGGGCGATCGAATTTCAGAAAATACAGTTGTGCGAGCAAATTTGCAACAAGGCGATCGCATCAGCAGCACCCGCTTGCAACAACCTCTAGTAGCTGGTTATAGCGATGGCCGCTTTCAATCTTTGTCTATTAACCGCTTCAGTGCTCGACCCGTACAGCAGTTAGATCCGGGAACCACGCTCAATTTCACATTGCTCGGCACTCCCAATGCTACAGCTAATTTCTCCATTGAAGGAGTTGCTTATAACATCCCCATGCGCGAAGAATCCAACGGCCTTTACACGGGGGAATATACCATCCGCAGGCAGGATTATTTCCCCCCTGCCGGTGCGGCGGTTACTGCTAGTTTGCAGTCGGGAAATCAAGTTATTCGTTCCCGTTTAGATCGAGAACTAATTACTGGCGATGATGGCAGTTTCAACACTGCCGAAATCCCGCTAGAAATTATCACTCCCGAAGAAAATGCTCGCGTCAGCGGGACGGTTGAAGTGGAAGGACGCAGCGCCCCAAATGCGACAGTTAATGTCAACGTTCAGGCTACCTCTTCTGTGGCAGGTTTGTTTGGATTTGAACGAAATATCCTCGAACGCACAATTCGTGCGGATGAACAAGGTAAATTCAGCTTTGCTTTTAACCCGACCATTGCTCTACCAGGAACCCGATACGAGGTGAATGTCACTTCTAGTAGAGGCGATCGCACCAGCGAAGAAACTTTGGTACTGTTTCAAAATTGAGCGGTGACTCGCGACTATTTGCCCTCCCCAAATCTGGCAAACCCTGACTAAATTTGAAAGATTCTATCAGGAGATAGCTATGTATCAACTAAATCGCTGGAAAAAAACGCCAGGGATATTACAAATCATCTCTGGAAGTTTATTAATCGCGCTGCCAACCGTTCCTCTTGTGGCATCAGCAGCTCCCGCTCCTACACTCAACTCCTGTTCTAGGATTTACTATGAAGAACCTTATAACAGTAATGTTCGGGTTTCTCAAGGATGTCTGCCTAATGCTGCAAGTCAAAGATTGAATCAGCAAGAGTTGGGTCAAAATATGGTTCCTCCCGCGAGGGGAACGAATGTTACGCAACCACCTTTGCCAGAAACAAGACAGACTCCCATTGCCACTGTCACACCAATGGCAGGTGAGGTGAGCGTGAAATTAATAAACAGCACAAATGCCCTGATTTCCTATCAGGCGATCGGGCATACTGAATCCCGAATGCTAGCGCGCGGAGCAGAAATTGTTCTGCAAAATCTACCAACACCTGTGACTGTCACAATGGTGCGCGTAGATGGAGGGTTAGTGAAAGTTATACCCATGTCTAGTTCTGAAAAAGGGATGCTCGTAGTTTCAATAGATGAAACGAGTAACTTTGATGGCAATCAAGGAGTTTTAAGAATTCAACCTGACGGTCAAGTGTTCTTGAATTAGGTTATAAAAAGACCCGGTTTTGAACGCAAATTCTGTAGCTTCACCAACAAAATAAACAGAAAAAATCAAGGAGGTTTTTCAATGCTTAATAATCGTTTGAACAATTCCACTCCAAAGATCTCGAATGCTAAGGGAGGAGCGATCGCACTCGCACTAGCAGCTATCCTGCTTCCGGCTTGTACCCCACAGCAGCAAGCAACGGCACCTGTACCTGCACCACCCGGTTCGGCTCCCACGACAACCGAGAATGTGGTTGATAAAACAGCACAACTGCTTGGCAAAACTGTGACCATCAGAAGCGAACCAGTCAAAAAATTGGGGCCATCGACCTTTACAGTTAGCGATGGGGAGTTTTTTGGCGGCGAATCGATTTTGGTTGTCAATGCCACCGGCAAGCCTTTTGTGCTGCCGGCTGAATCAGGTCAAGAAGTTCAAGTAACGGGAACAGTTCGCAATTTTGTCCTTGCAGATATTGAGCGCGAGTACAACTTAGGCTTACAGCCAAACTTGTACACCGAGTACGAAAGTAAACCTGCGATCGTTGCACAATCGATGGCGCTAGCCCCCACACCGGGGGAACTCACCTCAGACCCCCAAAAATACTACGGTAAGACACTGGCGGTGAGCGGTGAAGTCGAAACCCTCAGAAGTCCCAACTCGTTCACCTTGGATGAAGACAAATTAATTGGCGGACAAGACTTGTTAGTGATACACACAGTTCCACAACCAAGCGTGCGAGAAGGTGAGAAGGTTGCCGTAACCGGCGTGCTGCGTTCGTTTGTCCTCGCTGAACTTGAGCGGGACTACGATCTGCAATGGGATTTGACCTTGAAGCAGAAGCTAGAAGCCGAGTATACCAACAAACCTGTGCTAGTTGCTACAGGAGTATATCCCTCAGCCATTCCTCAGTAATACCTCTTTTGTCACTTTGGGCAGTTTTCCTTTATTTTACTCTGCCCAAAGTGACAAATAAAGATGAGATGATTTATTACTTTTGAAAGAAGGAGAAAAATTAATACCTAAGTTAATGTAGGAGAAAATAATAAAAGTTAGGCTAAGCAATCATGACAGAAACTAACGGAAGCCAACACAAACGAGTTGCTATCCTGATTGAAAACGGAGTTGAAGATTCAGAGTTTCAAGTACCTTATAATGGGCTAAAACAAGCAGGTTTTGAGGTAGTTGTCCTTGGTTCGCGCATGAATGAAAAGTATGCAGGCAAACAAGGCAAAGTTGCCATGCAAGCTGATGGAACTACTACTGAAACGCGGGCAGAAGATTTTGACGCAGTAATTATTCCTGGTGGTATGGCTCCCGATATAATGCGGACAAATCCCAACACAGTGCGCTTTGTAACTGAGGCAATGGAGCAAGGAAAATTAGTTGCTGCTGTTTGTCACGGGCCGCAAGTTTTGATTGAAGGTGATTTGCTAAAAGGTAAAAAAGCAACTGGTTTTCATGCCATCCGCAAGGATATGATCAATGCGGGAGCTGAGTATATCAATGAAGCTTTGGTAATTGACGGCAATCTTATTACTTCTCGGCAACCGGGGGATTTGGCGATATTTACTACTGCAATTCTTGCTCGTCTTGGTTACGGCGGCAAAGAGGCTGCTTTACCGGATGAAAATGATGTGAATGCAGAATGGTGGAAGCTGGCAACGGCTTGGGGTGGTTCCACAAAAGGCGATATTGTTAAAGGTTTGAACACGGCTTTAACAGGTGAGCGTTATTCGTGCCAAGCTTTTGAGCATTATGGGGAAAAAACTTCCGATGTTGAATTGCGTTCGCTATTGCACGACATGGTTCACAATAAACAGCATCACATCCAACTCCTAGAAGCACGTCTGAATGCTTTGGGTGAAAAACCATCAATCTCTGCACAGGCTGCGGATAAATTTGCTTCCTTAAAAGCTTCGCTTCAAGGAACTGATGAAATGTTTCTTTTGCGGAGTACCTTGGGCGATTTGCAAACAGGAATTGTTGATATCAATAACCTGCGGGCGAAGTTCACAGATCCAGTATCAACCGACATTTTTACTCAGATTGAATTGGATCTCTCGAAGTATGAACAGTGTCTAGCAGAACTTTACCGATCGCGCATGGGAACGCAAGAAGTTAAACCCGCAAAACCATCTACTAGCCCTGCGGTGAAGATGTCTTAATTCTGGCTTTGCCAAACTGATAAGCTGTTACCCATTTAGGTAGGTAGTTGCGCTTCAACGCTTTTAAGAGGCTTCTTAAGAGCGCTGAAGCGCAACTACCTACCTTTGATTATGGGGTATTATTTTGGGAAAGTTGCCAACATTCCTGCGCGATCGCCCAGTCTTCCTGTGTATGAATTACCAAAACCCGCACTGCTGAATCATCCGTTGCGATATCTTCATCCATAGGCGTAGGCGAAGCCAGCCGCAGGCATCGCGCATTCTTATCCACATCCAATTTTAAACCCAGAAACCCCAAATTTTCGCAAGCAGCAGCCCTGACAACGGCTGAATGTTCGCCCACCCCCGCAGTAAAAATTAGAGCGTCTAAGCCGCCTAAACTCGCTACCATAGCGCCAATATAAGAGCGTAAGCGATGGATGTAAATATCTAAAGCAAGTTGAGCGCGATCGCTACCCTTGGCGATCGCATCCATAATCATCCTTAAATCTCCCGATACCCCAGAAATTCCTAATAAACCCGAACCCCGATTCAAAATCCGATCTAATTTTTCCCCCGTACATTCAGACTGTCGCAACAGGTGAATCAAAATACCAGGATCGACAGATCCAGAGCGACTACCCATCATTAAACCATCTAAAGGTGTAAAACCCATTGTGGTGTCAATACTTCTACCTTCGCGAATTGCAGCGAGAGAACAACCATTTCCCAAATGACAGTTAATCAGCCGTAATTCCTGCAAATCTTTACCTAGAATTTGAGCCGCACGTTGAGCACAAAATTGGTGACTAATACCGTGAAAACCATAGCGCCTAATTCCTTGTTCTAGCCACTCGTAAGGGCCGGGATAAACATACGCAGCCGGAGGTAATTGTGCATGAAAAGCAGTATCAAAAACTGCTACTTGCGGCACATTTCCTAAGCTTTTTTCAATGGCTTCGATCCCTTCCAAATTGGCAGGATTGTGAACGGGAGCGAACACAGCTAAACGTGCGATCGCCTCTTTTACTTCCGGGGTAATAAACGTGCTTTGCTGATATTCTTGTCCGCCATGTACCACCCGATGGCCAACAATATCAATCTCACTGGGATGTTCAATAACTTGAGTTTCACCACTCCAAAGTGTCTTCAACATCTCAAAGATAGTATTCGTGCGAAAATCGGCTTCAAACTCCTCTTCAACCTTTTTGCCTTGAGCATTTTTTACTTTCAATTCTGCTGTACCTTCGTGGTGAGTCCAGTCAATTGCAGCTTCCCATATCGGCTCTAAAGGTTCGTTAGGAATTGTGTCTTTGACTTCGTAAAGGCAACTTTTTTGACTGCTAGATCCGGCATTTAATACTAATATTTTCATAATTGCTAATTGCTAATGGCTAATTGCTAATGGCTAATTGCTAATGGCTAATTGCTAATTGCTAATGACTAA
>NZ_CACA01000215.1:0-1390 GCF_000180455.1 Kamptonema sp. PCC 6506 | reverse complement strand
TCTTCCCCTTCTTACCCTAGCCCCTAGTCCCTAGCCCCTAGCCCCTTCTTCACCAGTAGGCTTATTGACTGAGGTTGCACACAAATCTTAAAATTACTTCATAATAATTTAGGATACCCCCCTTATTGTTTGGAGCCATAATTATGCAGCTAAAGCTTACTGAGTCAAAACTGCCATTTGCGCCGTTGTTATTGATCGCGCCGTTTTTCCTGTGGGGAACCGCAATGGTAGCGATGAAAGGGGTTATCCCCAACACAACGCCCCTATTTATGGCGGGAGTGCGGTTAGTACCGGCGGGGGTGTTAGTGTTGCTAGCGGCGGCGTTGATGGGTAAACCTCAGCCGCAGGGGGGGAAGGCGTGGCTGTGGATTTCGCTGTTTGCACTTATAGATGGTGCGCTGTTTCAAGGCTTTTTGGCGGAAGGGTTAGTCCGAACTGGTGCGGGTTTGGGTTCGGTGATGATCGATTCTCAACCGTTGGCGGTGGCGATTTTATCGCTGTGGCTGTTTCAAGAACGAATTGGATTTTGGGGTTGGTTGGGATTGGCGATCGGCATTGGGGGTATTAGTTTGATTGGCTTACCGGAGGGGTTGATTTCGGGTTGGCTGCATCCTGAGACGGTGCAGGCGACCTCTGCGGGGATTGGGGTGTTGTTCCAAAGTGGCGAATGGTTGATGCTGTTGGCGGCTTTGTCGATGGCTGTGGGTACGGTTTTGGTGCGGTGGGTTTGTCGCTATGCCGATCCGGTGACGGCGACGGGTTGGCACATGATTTTAGGGGGTTTGCCCCTGTTTGGGCTTTCGGCGGTGACAGAATCGCAACAGTTTGTGAATATTGATTTTTCTGGCTGGATGGCTTTGGGTTATGCGACGGTGTTTGGGAGTGCGATCGCTTACGGTTTATTTTTTTACTTTGCCTCTAGCGGCAGTCTCACAAGTTTAAGTTCGCTGACTTTCTTGACTCCAGTTTTTGCTTTGCTATTTGGCAATTTATTTTTAGGGGAAGTGCTAAACCCTATACAGTCAATAGGTGTAGCCCTGACTTTAGTTAGTATTTACTTGATTAATCAGCGAGATATTTTAGCGGAAAAATTGAGAGGAAAGCTAACTGAAACTAAGGCGGATGATGAGCAGCAGAAAGTATTGGAAGTGACTGATGGTAAGTCCTTTGAGATGCCTGTAAAAGTGCGGGTGAGTGAATTAGAGTCTGAAATTTAACGACTGTAGGAACGCGATTAATTGCGGATTCAACAAAAAAATTAAGGATAATTGGTTAACTCTTGAATCAACTGAGCAGGTGTGAGGATTCGAGGAGTAGTAACGGGAAAGTCTTGCTGGTTACGAGTGATAATTGCATCTAGTTGATTGATGACAGCAGTGCTGTATTGAAT
>NZ_CACA01000216.1:0-13937 GCF_000180455.1 Kamptonema sp. PCC 6506 | reverse complement strand
AAGGTAATTAGCCATTAGCTATTAGCAGTTAGCGATTAGCAGTTAGCCATTAGCGATTAGCGATTAGCGATTAGCAGTTAGCCATTAGCCATTAGCGATTAGCAGTTAGCCATTACCAATTACCAATTACTTGTTCTCATACAAGTTAAAATCGCTCGCTATATAATTCTTATTCCTCAATCATGCTCAAACCCCCAGCAAACTCCTCTCCATAACCTTCTTCACCGTGTTCGTTAATATCTAAACCTTGGTCTTCAGCGGATTGCTTCACTCGCAACTCCATCATTGCTCCCAAAACCTTAAGGATTATAAAAGTACCGACAGCGGCAAAAATGTAGGTAGCGATAACACTAATAATTTGAGTTACAAGTTGCCCCGGATTGCCAAAAAGCAATCCATTATTCCCTGCACTGTTAACTGCTTTAGTTGCAAATACCCCAGTTAAAATCGCTCCCACTGTCCCGCCGACACCGTGAACGGGGTAAGTATCTAAAGAATCGTCAAATTGCAGTTTTGCCCGCAAACTAACAGCAAAGAAACAACAAACGGCAGTGATTGAACCAATCAAAACACCTGAAAGCGGAGTCACAAATCCAGCCGCAGGTGTAATACCGACTAATCCTGCTAAGAAACCAGAAGCAATTCCCACAGCCGTCGGCTTACCTCTAAGTACCCATTCCAGGATTGCCCAGGTCAAACCACCTGCGGAAGTAGATACCATCGTAGAGACAAAAGCAACTGCTGCTAAAGCTCCCGATCCTAAAGCGCTACCGCCGTTGAAGCCAAACCAGCCAAACCATAGCATTCCAATTCCGAGTAGCACATAAGGCACATTATGGGGAGCGTGAGGCTTATTCATAAAGTCTTTGCGGGGCCCGATCATCCAGGCTGCAACTACCGCAGAAACGCCGGAACTAATATGGACAACATTACCGCCTGCGAAGTCCAGAGCTCCGAGTTCGCCCAGCCAGCCTCTACCCCAAACCCAGTGAGCCAAGGGAGAGTAAATAAAGGTAGACCAAAGCAGTACAAACCAGAAATAAGCTTTAAAACTCATCCGCTCAACGATCGCACCTGAGATTAAAGCAGGCGTGATGATCGCGAACATCATCTGGTAAACCATGAAGACTTGGTGGGGAATCGTTCCCGCGTAACCAATCGGATCGGGTTTATCGGCTGCGACATTGTTTAAAAACATCCAGTCTAAGCCGCCGATGAACTTTTCAATCCCTTTGCCAAAGCCTTCAGAAACGGGGGTGGAGACATCGAAGGCCAAACTGTAACCCCAAAGAGTCCAGGTAACGCCGATCAGAGCCATTAGTAACAGACTCATCATCATTGTATTCAGGACATTGCGCGATCGCACCAGCCCCCCATAAAAAAATGCCAACCCCGGAGTCATAAATAACACCAGCGCCGACGAAATCAGCATCCACGCCGTATCACCACTATTAATCGGATTTTCCACCACTACGGGTGCATTTTGAGCCAAAGCATTTCCCATAAGTGGGCCACTCAACAGCCATAACGAGATAACCCCAATCAGTAGAAGTTTTTTAATCACTTTACGCTTACTCCCCAACCCAAAGGAATTTTCAAGGCTAACCTTTGGATTCCACCATTTGTTAAACAACCCTTCTGTATTACCGAATACTAAAAACCGGACTTACACACTCACTAGAATTTTCTGTCATTGGGATGTTCTATCATTGGGATGTTCTGTCACTAGAATTTTCTGTCATTGCGAGCCAAGCGAAGCAATCTCCTTGGGGCTAAGATTGCTTCACTACGTTCGCAATGACAGACTTAAATTTTCTATGTTCGCAATGACAGAATTAGATTTTCTATGTTCGCAATGACAGAATTAGATTTTCTACGTTCGCAATGACAGACTTAGGTTTTCCGTGCGTAAGTCTTAATTAATGATTCACATCTAACTCTAACTGACTAAAAACTTGTAGAGCCGATCGCCACACCAAATATCCCTGCTCATTCAGGTGCAGGCCATCAGTGCTCAGTTCCAATCGGAGATTACCATTTGTATCTGCAAAAAGTGGGTATAAATCTAGGTATAAAGCATTTTCTGAATTAGCAACCTCTTTAAGCTGCCGATTTAGATCGCGAATGTAACTGTTAGGAATTGCTAAAAGGCGATCGCGACCCTCCCAAGAAGCTCGATCTCCCCCATGCGGTAAAATAGATTGCACTATAATTTGCGAATGAGGATGAACCCAACGCAAATCGCGGATCATCTGTCGGTGGTTAGCCAGAATCGTTTCCTCTCCTATCCCCCGAATCAGATCGTTAATCCCAATCATTAGAAAAATCGTCTCCGGTTTAACGCGGTCAAAAATTTGCAACCGCTTTAGCAAACCCGCCGATGTCTCACCAGAAATTCCTTGATTCAACCAAATGCGATCGCCTGGTAACAGTTGCGGTGGGAACCACATACTCAGAGAATCCCCAGCCAAAACAGTCAGCCTTTCGGGTCTATTAACGGCCACAGCCTCAGCTTCTCGCCCCAACTGAGCCACCCACTGTTCGTAAGTCCACTTGTGGCGAGGCCCCAACACAGGCTGGTTTTGCCCAATCCCTCCCGATACCTGTTCCAAGATTTTTTCTTGAAAGCTAGTAGCAGTCATAGAGTTACTAGCTTGAGCAGAGTGAGAGATAATGCGATCGCGCATCACCAACAAAGCAACAGTCACAAGCAGCAGCCCATTGGTAGCTAGAGATAACAAAGCCCAAGCCGGAGGAGTTGTTGAGCGAGTAAATTTCATCCCTAATAGGGATTTATTAGAGCCTCCTCCACTACCAGCTTCAAACTTAACCATAAGCTCAGGGGACGTGCAGCCATCCGACGGCGAATTAGCATAAATAGTGGCTCGGATTCAACCGATCGACTCTGTTTTCGACCTGCGGGAATCAAGCACCGTCTTTTTTGCACACTTTACCACAAAAATTGTTAACGGTTAACGGTTAACAGTTAACTGTTAACCGTTAACTGTTAACTGGTAGAACTACATTAACGAGGTAATCTCTTAAGCCAAGGAGATTGGGACGAGGATAAGGAGCGATGGGAGAAGATGGAAGATAGAAAATTCCCCCCTCTCCCTGCTCAAGAGCTTAAGAGCTCCCCCTGCCCCCTATCCTCTACTTACCAGTCCCGCCGCTAGCAGGCCAGCCGCTACGGGAGGAGGCATCACTTACCCCACTAAAGCCTGTCTCCTTGACAAAGCCGCTGTAAGCTTCCATTCCGTGTTCGCCAATATCCAGGCCTTCTGCTTCCTCTTCTGGAGTAACTCGGATACCCAGAGTCGCCTTCAGAGCTAACCAGAAAATGGTACTCAGTAGAACAGTCATCCCTCCCACTGAAACAACGCCAATAATTTGCGACCAAAGTTGACCAAAGCCACCACCGACCAACAATCCGGCTGCTGGGCCAGCACTGTAGAGTCCAGTTGTCGGGCCATCAGCAAACAAGCCTACTGCCAGAGTTCCCCAAATACCGCAGACTAGGTGAACTGAGGTTGCACCTACGGGGTCATCAATTTTTAAGTTATCGAAGAAAGTAACTGCAAAGACTACCATTACCCCAGCAACAATGCCAATCAGGGCAGAATTGGGTACGTTAATCCAAGCACAACCAGCCGTAATTCCCACCAAACCAGCCAAAAGGCCGTTAATAATCATGGAAAGATCCGGCTTACCGAGGTAAAGCCAAGCAGTAAGGCCCGCTGCCAATGCGCCAAAAGCGCCGGCTGTATTAGTTGTAATCGCAATGTGAGCGATCGCATTTGGATCTACAGCCATTGTCGAGCCTGGGTTGAACCCAAACCATCCTAACCACAGAATTAAACATCCTAACGTCGCAATACTCATGTTGTGGCCGGGCATAGCAACGGTTTCGCCATCTCTATACCTGCCAGTACGCGGCCCCAGAAAAGCTGCTCCCATCAAAGCTGCCCAACCGCCCACAGAGTGAACTACTGTTGAACCTGCAAAATCCCAAAAGCCTGCTTGTGCCAGCCAACCGCCGCCCCAAATCCAGTGTCCGGTGATAGGATAGGCAATTCCTACTAGCAACAAGCTGAAAATTAAGAAATCAAAAAACTTGATCCGCTCTGCAACTGCTCCAGACACGATAGTTGCGGCCGTACCTGCAAAAACTAATTGGAAAAAGAACTTAGCATTGAGCGGTATGCCAGTCCAATTTAAAGATTTGAAGATGCCTTGGTAAGCGTCCCCTGTGGCAGGGCTATTGTCAGTCACGTTCCAAAGAAACCATCCGCCGCTGGTACCGAGGAAAGCATTGCCGTCGCTGAACATTAGGGCAAAGCCAATCGCCCAAAATGCGATCGTGGAAAGGGCAAATACAATTAAGTTTTTGGCTAAAACATTAACTGCATTTTTTTGACGACAGAAGCCAGTTTCTAACATACAGAAACCAGCATTCATAAAGAACACCAGCATCCCAGCCACCATCACCCACATGGTGTCTAGCCCTACCTTCAGACTTGCTAATTGTTCCTCAGTGGTGGGGGGTGTAGTTTGGGCTACGGCAGCGTAACCCCAAAACAGCACGATGATACCAGCTAAGGGAATGCAAGCCTGCCAGCTAGGACTCAACCGCTTGATGGCGACTTGTAAACGAGCTAACTTTTTGGTAACTCTCGGAAATTCAGTTGCGAACCAATTGGAACGAGATCGCTGTGTTTTTCTCAATTTTTTCTTTTGGATTGTTAGTTTAGACATCTTGCAAATAT
This sequence comes from Kamptonema sp. PCC 6506, assembly GCF_000180455.1. NCBI lineage: Bacteria > Bacillati > Cyanobacteriota > Cyanophyceae > Oscillatoriales > Microcoleaceae > Kamptonema > Kamptonema sp. PCC 6506. The sequence goes on along the minus strand of NZ_CACA01000216.1, from coordinate 9,171 downwards.
TTCAGCAATTGTTCAAAGATTCCATCAATATTTGTTCCTTACCTTCTGTATCCAAATATACATTTTTTTAGCGAAGGTTCTGGAATTGCTTGGGTTGACATAGCAGCACAAAGGTAGACAGCTTGTCAAGCCTAATTGCTCATTTCTTAGTTAACTGTTAACGGTTAACGGTTAACTGTTAACAGTTAATAACTTTAATCGAGATACTGCTTGTAACCAAGCTCAGCCAATCTTTCTTGCTTTTCCATCACAGATTGCGATAGACTTTGGCGGTACTGCTGCACTCGCTCTAACAATTTTGGTTGGTAAGCCGCTAATATTTGTACTGCTAATAAGCCAGCATTTTTAGCATTGCCTATTCCCACTGTTGCTACAGGTATGCCAGCAGGCATTTGTACGATGGAGTAGAGGGAATCTACCCCTTGCAGGTGTCGTGTCGCCACAGGTACTCCGATTACTGGCAAAGGTGTCAGCGATGCTACCATACCTGGGAGATGCGCTGCTCCTCCCGCACCTGCGATAATAACTTTTAGACCTCTCAGATGTGCATTTTGGGCATATTCTACCATCCGCTCAGGAGTGCGGTGGGCGGAGACGATCGCGACTTCGCAAGGGATGGTAAATTCTTCACAGATGGCGATCGCATCTTTCATCGTGGGCAAATCCGAATCACTGCCCATGATAATTCCAATTACAGCTTGATTCATAAGATTTTAGATTTCAGACAGATTAGATATTTTGTTGGAAAATGATTGAAGCAACAACCCCAATTGCTGCCCCGATAGATATTCTTAATGCTAAGCTCCCCGGTTACAATGGCTTGCAGGCGATCGCTATTAATGCTGAGGGTATCATTCAAGGAATTTACCCGATGGAGAAAGTGTTTAAGCGGGTTGCTCCTCCAGATTTGCAAGTAATCGACGCAGGCGGAGATTTAGTGTCTCTTGGCGGAGTTGATTTGCAGATTAATGGAGCCCTTGGTTTGGCTTTTCCAGATTTAGAGAGCGACAACATCCCATTTTTACAGGAAATTTGTCAGTTTTTGTGGACTCAGGGAATAGATGGTTTTTTGCCAACTCTGGTAACAACATCACTGGAAAAATTTAGGCGATCGCTTTCTACTATTGCTGATTTTATGGCCGCTAACAAAGACGCATCTCCTAAAACAGCTCAAATTTTGGGAGTCCATCTAGAAGGGCCGTTTCTTAATTTTCACAAGCGAGGCGCTCATCCAGCAGAGTTTTTATTACCACTAAAAATAGAAAATGTCAAGCAAGTTTTGGGCGATTGGGCAAATATAGTTAGAATAATTACGATCGCGCCAGAGTTAGACGGCACAGGAGAAGCGATCGCCTATTTGCAAAGTTTAGGCATTACAGTTAGCCTGGGACACTCACTAGCCACAGCAGCACAAGCACAGGAGGCTTTTGCACGAGGAGCCTCAATGGTAACTCACGCTTTTAATGCCATGCCCAGCTTACACCATCGAGAACCCGGAATGTTAGGAGCAGCGATCGTTCACCCCCATGTTCGGTGTGGATTAATTGCCGATGGCGAGCACGTAACTCCTGCCATGATTGAAGTGCTACTGCGTTCTAGCAGATACGAACAAGGGATTTTCTTAGTTAGCGATGCTTTAGCACCTTTGGGATTGCAGGATGGCGTTTATCCTTGGGATTCTCGGTATATTGAAGTTAAAAAAGGTACGGCCTGGGTACGAGTTGGCTATCACGAACCAGTAGAAGGGGGAACGTTAGCGGGGACGACACTACCTTTATTGATGGGGGTACAAAACTTGGTGAAGTGGGGAATTTGCGATGCCGAAAGTGCGATCGCGATGGCTGTGGACTCACCGCGAAAAGCGATCGGACTTCCTGGGATTTGTGGTCAGTCTGCTGTTCAGTTATTGCGCTGGAAGTTGAATGAATTGACGAAAGAATTAACTTGGCAAAGATTATTTTAGATAGCTACTATTGTTTGTACAAATTGTCAAGAGTTAAATTGGTTTAATGGCATTGCTAACTTGATAATTCTTTTTAAGAATCAATGACAGCACTCCAATCATCATTTTTAACTGCTGCTTCTAATTTTTGATGACGCTCAGCCATTGCGCTATCCTGTCGATCGTTCTTCTCTAATTCATCAATAAGGGTGCTATCCGCCATTGCTTTACGTAATTTGAGCTTCTTCTCTTCGTAGTTATTGCGATCGCTTTCTGACATCACAATCCGGGCCGCTTCACCCACTGTACTCGCCCAATTTCCCTGTGCTGCTTGATTTCCAGGTGGAATGTAATCTAACTCAGCAATCCATTCATCCCGAAGAGCTTCCATCGCCTGACGCTTAGGAAATTTAAACACCTGAACTCTAATAAAAGCACAGATTTCAGTTCCATTTTGAGCTATGTGTCCCTCTAGAGACTGGCGTACATCCCGTGAGTAACCAATGTATTGAGATTGGCGATCGCAGTCTAAAACCGCATACACTCCAGCAACCTTAACCCGATCGGTGAGCGATCGCCAATCTTCCACTGAAACAACCTCAGCCACCTCATTATCTAAGGCAATAGATGGGCTAACGGAGGTATGCTCATCATCAGAACTATACAAAAAACTGTGCAGCCCTTGATGAGCCACAGGAACATTCTGATGTTCAATAGCGATATTATTTTCAGATTCCATCGGATTAGGGGTTAGGGGCTAGGGGATGCGTGAAAGAAGGGGAAGAGGGTAAGAGAGTCAATAGTTTGGGCTATGAGCGAGTATCTTAACCGTTGTGGCAGTTGCTATATCTTACCTCTTAATCAGGAAACATAACCGCTGTATTGCCCAATTCCCATTTTGGATATTTCTTCATCACCTGAGTGTAGATTTTAGAATCTATAAACTCTGATAACCAAGCTTGTAGCTGCGACCAAGGCTGTGCATTGAACCAATCTGGATCGGTATGGGCGAATTGACGAATAAAGGGTGCGATCGCCATATCTGCTAATGCCACACGATTACCAAATAAATATTTTTTCGTACTTAAATTTACATTCAGTTTCTCTAAATATAAAGCACCCTCAATCCGATGAGCTTCTGAATCGATCCCTTCATAACGATCCGGGTATTTATAACGGTCAAGATGATATTTAAACCGATCGTCAAATTCAGCAATCAGCTCTAACATTTCTGCAACCGAACCTTGCTCTGGAATCAACCATTTTTCCGGGTCGTGTTGTGTCAATGCCCACAACATAATATCCATACTTTCATCCAGTACGCGCCCATCAATATCAATCAATACCGGTACCGTACCTTTAGGGGATACGTCCAACATTTCCTGTGGTTTATCACGCAAGACAACTTCCCGTAACTCACAGACTCGATTGCTGATAATTAATGCCAAGCGTGCCCGCATAGCGAATGGACAGCGGCGGAAAGAATACAAAATTGGGTAGGTTGCTGACATCGGCAAAGGAAGAAGCAAGAAAAAAGAGGGAAGAAGGAAAAAGTCTAAAAAAATCGGTTATATCATTTCCATTTGATTCGGAATTACATCATAATAATTTTTGTAGGGGCGGGTTCGCCAACATATTTGATAAGTATTGATAAATCCTATAAACCCGCCCCGGTCATATAATTCCGATGAACCGGATTTGATATTACGCCTTTAATTGGTAGATTAATCCATTGACGTAAGATTTGATTTCTCCTTAACATGATAGCTAGCACCGATATGCACTTGATTGCGACTCTTCGCCAGCTCAATTTGACGTTGCCGCTCGGATAAAGATTTTTTCTGCGCTTCAGTTTTCGAGTTATAGCAATGCGGACAACTTACACCCAAAACAAATAATTCTGAAGCTTTTTCTTCCTGACTAATTGGGTGACGACAAGCGCGACAAAGTTCATATTCACCAGGCTTTAAGCCATGACCAACTGAAACTCGTTCATCAAAAACAAAACATTCGCCTTCCCAGCGACTTTCTGCTTCTGGAACTGTTTCTAGATATTTCAATATTCCACCTTCTAAGTGATAAACTTCCTGAAAACCTTGACTTCGCAAAAATGCCGTAGATTTCTCGCACCGAATACCTCCCGTGCAAAACATTGCTACTTTTGGCTTATTGCGTAATGTCGTTTCTCGCTTTACCCATTCGGGTAATTCAGAGAAGCTTTTTGTTTTGGGATCGATCGCACCTTTAAAGGTTCCGAGGGATACTTCGTAGTCGTTACGCACATCAACTACGACAACATCAGGATCGTCAAGTAGTTGATTCCACTCGTCAGGTTTGACATACTTACCAGCCATTACAGTTGGATTAATATCGGGTAAACCCATAGTCACGATTTCGCGTTTTAAGCGTACTTTTAGCCGATAAAATGGTGCTTTTTCGGAGAAAGATTCTTTGTGGGTTAAATCAGCTAAGCGCGGATCGCGACGTAGGAATGCTAGCACTGCATATATACCTTCAGGTAAGCCGGCAATGGTGCCATTAATTCCTTCTTGGGCTAGTAAGATAGTGCCTTTCACCTTGTTTTCGTTGCAGCAGGCTAGCAAGGGTTCTCTCAGTTGGGCAAAATCCGAGAGTTCAACAAATTTATACAAGGCGGCGGTTAAGAAATAAGTCATAGCTCAATAGGCAGGTGGCAGGTGGCAATAATAGAAAGGGTTGGGAAACTCTAGCTTAACGTGGGATAGACCGCGATCGCACCAAACAATTTTTTAGGCAGAATTAGGGACTTACGCAAAAAAACCGGTTTTCTGACCAAGATCGTCGCTTTTTTCCAGAAATATTAACGCCGAAACCGGGTTTTTGACCAGCGTAAGTCCTAAGAATGCAACAGCCCTTGCAGGAAAGGGGGTTGAGGGATTAGTTCAAAGAATTTAGCAGGGAGCAAGTTTACAGCCCTGCACGGCTCTCCACTAATCAAATCTCATAAGCATAAATATTCATTGCCCGTGCTAATTCTGCTGCTACTTCTGGCCGTGAAAATTCCGGCGGTGGTAATTTCCCTTCTCGTAACATTTGCCGCACCTTTGTCCCGGATAAATGTACTCGCTGTTCTGGTAAACTTGGGCTCGTCTTTGTCGTAGCCATTTGCCCCGTCAATTTACAGTAAAAAGCGTGTTCAAATTTCATCGGCATGATGCCTAATGCTGCGGGGTCAAATTCTTCAAAAATGTATTGGGCATCATAAGTTCCATAGTAGTCGCCAACCCCTGCATGATCGCGCCCGACAATGAAGTGCGTACAGCCGTAGTTTTTGCGGATTAAAGCATGGAAAATTGCTTCTCGCGGCCCTGCATAGCGCATGGCTGAGGGATTAATTGCTAGAATTACTCGGTCTTGTGGGAAATATTTTTCTAACAGGATCTCGTAACAGCGCATCCGTACATCGGCGGGGATGTCATCTTCTTTAGTTGCGCCCACTAAGGGATGTAAAAACAATCCATCTACTATTTCTAAAGCGCATTTCTGAATGTATTCGTGAGCTCTGTGGATGGGGTTCCGGGTTTGGAATCCGACGATGGTTTTCCAGCCTTTTTCACGGAATAAAGCTCTCGATTTTGCTGGATCTATCTGATATTTGGGAAACAGGGGATGATCCAGGCGTTCCATTAGCCATACTGGGCCAGCGAGGTTAATAGGCCCAGATTTGTCTAGTACCTGCACGCCGGGATGTTTGAGGTCATCAGTTTTGTAAACGTTGATTGCCTCGATTTCTTTGCTGTAGGAATATTTTTCAGTTAGTTCTAAGATGCCTACAAAGTCGCCGTTGGGAGAGTCGAGGCGGACTAAGCTACCTTCTTTGAGGCGATCGCTTACTTCTTGGGAGACGGGAAGAGTAACGGGAATTGACCAAGGCAGGCCGTTTGAGAGGTGCATATCGGCGATGACGGATTTGTAGTCATCGCGATTCATAAACCCCGTCAGGGGGCTAAAACCGCCGATCGCAATCATTTGTAAGTCGGAGAGGGCGCGATCGTCTAACTGAACTCGCGGTAGAGTCTCTGCTTTGTGGAAAAATTCTTGTCTCTGATCTAGTGTGGCAATACGGTTGATCAGTTGACCGCCGTGCGGCGGAATGCTATCTAAATACTGACTCATGTTAATTTGGGTTTTTAGCTTGTAGCTACCAGTGTCCATACTATCAAGCTCTGAGACTATGGACTTACTGATTCACGACTTTGACCGTAACCACCCTCCCGACAGTATCAGGAACCGCCGAGAGGGGGCGTTACGCTTTTAGGTTTGAATGCTAAATTCTTCGGGATCGACTCCCCAATTTACCCAGGTAATCGCATCTCTGGCTAATTTTAAGTCAGGCGGTACGCGCAATGCGTGTATGTGTCCCGTGCTCGGACAAGTCATTTTTAACAGATAAATTGGTTCGCTGTCCAGATTTTGGTCGATTTTTAATAAGGTGTATTCTTGCCAAGAATCTAATTCAATTGCTTGTAAGTCTTGGCAAATTCTGGCATAGCCAATTTCTTGAATTAATACTCGCCGAACTTCGGCGTTTTCCTCTGTTAATAGCCATTTCGCTTGCCATTGTTCCGGGTGCAGTTTCCCATAGGTTTCTGGCAATCTAATACCGTGATAAGCGTAGACATTGAATCCGTCGGCATATTGTACTGCTGGTGCTGCTTCGGCGTGGAGTAGCTTTTGGCTGTCAAAGTTAATTAGGCGGGGGCGATCGCACACAAAGCAAGTTTTTTCAAAAGGGTAAATCCAGCCGCAATTGTTAACTAGCAACTGCATTATTTCCCATTTAGCTAAATCGCATTCTAGATTTAATTCAGAAATGCAAAAATCTACCCAACTGCCATTACAAGCTAATAATTCTGAGACAATTTTGTTGCGATGATAAAATTGTCTCTCCATAAAGCTGTAGAAAATACCTATCATTTTGCTATGCAGTAGGCTATGCAGTTGATTGTGAATGTGGTTGTTAAATTGCTCGATAATTTGAGCGTATAGCGGATTATACAATTTGCTGTAAATCTCATTTTCTAGTTCACTTTTTATTTGTCCGGTTAATTTTCTATATAATTCTGAGCAAATTTCGCTTTTTAATTCCTCCCCTATTTCGCTGCCAAATTCGCCACCCATTCGCTCTGAAAAATATTGTAAAGCTAAATATGGGCTATCAAAAAAAATAATTTGCGGCTCTTCTTGAGCAATAAAATCATAGGCTGTTTTTATTGCTACTGATGCTCGATCGCGGTTGATGGGTTCTGTACGCAGCGCTAGTTTTCTCCATTTTTCGAGATATAATGGAATTAATGCTTCTTGTGCTGGTGTTAGGTCGGTAAGTTGTTTAGACATATTTTATCCAGCTTATAGAACCCATTTCAGCTCTAAGAGGCTAGCCTCTTAATCATCAGCCTAATAAAACAAATAGAACTTACGCAGGTTGTCCCAGAAACTGGTTTTTGAGAGAATCTGTGGGTTACGCAGAAGGCAGGAGACAGAATGCAGGAAGTAGAAGTCACAATGAAGTATTTTCGTAAAAAAACCGTTTTATGAGGTTGGGTGCGTAAGTCGTGACGCGGGCGATCGCCTGCTATGAACCGAGCCAAGGCTGGGGGCGATCGCCATTAAGATATCAAATGGGTTCTATAGCCAACAAATTTCCATAATTTTGCTATATAATGTAAAATCATTTTCAAAAAGTAGTTTGATATTTTAAGAGGGAGCCTCAAAAATATGGATCTGGAAGCCCTGAGAGAACGTGCGGGGCTAACCCGTGCAGAAGTTGCAGTCAGACTTGGAATCAGTGAAACCAGCGTTCGCAACTGGGAAACGGGGCGCACAGAACCCACTATGACCCCCAACAAATACCTAGAAGCCTTACAGTTGTTTCAATGTACCCCAGAAGAGATGGCAACAGCAAGTCAAAAATCAATGAATCAGCGGCACAAACGCAAACCGGGAAGACCCAAGCGGTTAATCGACAACGGAATTGCAGAGGTTGCCGATTCTAGAGCAGGTGGCTAAGAAAGCAAACAAAGGGGCGATCGCGATCGCCCCAGAGGTAAGGTATAGCTAGGGGCTACGATGCTCCGATGCTCAGGGCTAGGGAAAAGGAAAAATGTTACTCCGTAAAGGATTATGGACTAAAAGTAACAGTTGGACTTGCCGTAATCGCCCTGGCGGTTGCTGTAAAATTCCAGATAAGACAAAATTTATGACGTTTTATAGATATAGCTGTGGATTTACCAGTCTCAGTTACAATCTTTAACGTTAAGCCTTGATTGAAGTGCAGGAGTGAAGCTGGCTTGGATAACGCTAGTCTAAAGAGAAAACCTCCAAAAGCCTCAGAGCTTGCCGCCGACGACATTCCAGAGGCAGTGCGCGACACCCCCGACGTACAACCTCAAACCAGTCAGCAAGAGAAAAAATGGCTAATCTGGAGATTGGCTGGATTAGGTGCGATCGCATTAGCAGCCAGCCTGTGGCTACAAATGCGATATAACTTAATCCCCTTCACTTCTCCCTCCGCCCAAAGCGAACAAAACACAGCCGCATTAGCAAGCTCGCCCTCAACAGCCTCAACCAGCCCCGCCTCACCGTCCCCATCCCCTCAAACTTCACCCTCTGCACCAGCAACGCCTGTTGCTTCTAATAGCCCAGATAACCTGCTAGGACATCTCCCCTACGAAGAAGCACCCCTCTCCGAAATCCAAGCTATCACCCCCGACGGTAGCCTCAAACTGCGAAAAGCAGCAGCAGCCAAGTATCAAGAAATGGCAAACGCCGCCGCCGCAGAAGGAATCTACTTTGTCCCTATTTCCGGCTTTCGTTCCGTAGATGACCAACAGCACGTATTTTTCGACATCAAAGCAGAACGAGGACAAGCACCCAGCAAACGAGCAGAAGTTAGCGCCCCTCCCGGCTACAGCGAACACCACACTGGGTACGCGATCGATATCGGTGACGGCAGTGCTCCCGAAACCAACCTCAGCCAAAGTTTTGAAAATACAATCGCCTTCAAATGGCTGCAAGCCAATGCCGCATACTTCAGCTTCGAGATGTCCTTCCCTAAAAACAATTCCCAAGGCGTGAGTTACGAACCCTGGCACTGGAGATATGTAGGCGATCGCCATAGCTTGGAAACTTTCTATAAAGCCCATTCCCTTAAGGGGAGATAGGGAGCGGGGGAGCGGGGGAGCAGGGGG
>NZ_CACA01000217.1:0-5167 GCF_000180455.1 Kamptonema sp. PCC 6506 | reverse complement strand
GGCAATCTCTAGGCTTAAGTCTCAGCGAAATTAAAGATATTTTAGACATTCGCGATCGCGGTCAGCTACCCTGTGGGGAAGTGAAGCGGCATTTAGAAACCAAGGTAGAGGCGATCGCTCAACAAATTGAGGCCCTAGAAGCTTTGAAAGCGGAGTTACAAGGAATCCTTCATAACTGGCAAGAGCGACCCTCTGCTGAGCGCGTTAGCCGCACTATTTGCCCGAATATTCAACTGGAACGATAAAAAATAAAGGAAGAGAACCGATGTTCTCTTCCCTTGATTGTTTTGATTGTTTTGTGCTTTTAGCTGTTTTCGCAGAGTTTGATTTTGCTTTTTGAGCTGTCGAGCTCTCGCCGATCCGCCTCTACCTTTGGAGTTCCTGCCCTCGTTACGGGGAGACTCCCAACTTTTTAGTCTCATAGTTTGTCCTTTTTAAGCTAAGCTGTATCGCTTTTTTTATTATATACAGCACTCTTGGAAAAGATCAAGAGTTTTTGAAATTTTGTTACCCAGACGAGACAGACTCAACAGCAAACGGTCTACTCTCTACCTTCTACTTATTCTGTAATACCAACTCCGGGTTTACAACCCCCCCTTATTGTCATTGTGAGCGAAGCGAAGCAATCGCAGAGACTAGGCGATTGCTTCGCTCGCAATGACGACAGAATTACTAAGCAATGACGACAATGCTTAAAAACTTACACCAAATCGGCTAATTTACAGATTTGTTTTAACTTATTAATATTAACAGTTAGATTTGAGAAATGTGGTGCTGTAGGATTATTAGGAATTTCTTCCCCAATGATATAAAAATAATTAGCCTGAGCATAACTGGCTAGAGCATAAAAGAAACCATCTAAATAACCGAAAGGAAAAATTTCAATAACTGTGATATTTTCCCGGATAAACATTAAATTTGTTAAAGCCGAACCACAGACAGAGATGATAACATCTGCATTGTAATATATTTCAGCTTGCTCCTGTATTGTTCTCCCCTGCATTGTCAATGATTCAAAGCCGATACTTTCTAAGTATTCTACAACTTCATTGTCATTGATTACCTCGCGATGGTCTACCTTACCGCGTTTTATATATAAACGTTTTGGATATTTACTACTTGAATAATTTTCTTCAGGTACAAATAGGCTTCTAGCCAATCTGTAGCCAAAAATAGTTGGGTATTTATGACCGTTGTTTTGTATCTTTCTGTCAATCACACAAGTAATTGCTCTATCAGGTTTACAGGGAAAAGTAACTACTTGTTCTTCTTTTATGCCAAGTGCAACAAGGGTTTCTCTTTGGAAATTTGCTAGGGAATCACCTATATAGTAATAATCAATTTCTTGTTTATCGATATATTTCCAATAGATTTCTAGCATCGGCAAAGTATAGAAAAACCAATGCCCATAATTCTGAGGCATTGTATTTGATAAGTAGGCAACTGTCCCAGATAGTTTTTGATAGTTTAGGGGCAGTTCCTCTCTGTATATTGGCAGTTGTTCAAATTCAATATCTTTCTCATATATCACCTTTAGCTCTGGAGTGATAATGTGATTGTTGGCAAAAGAAAAGCCTTCTTTTCTGGCATCTATCATTACCGATTCAACTTCATTTTTAAAAGGAGTAATGATTTCTAAAAAATCACCTTCTAAAAATTTTGCGGGTTGAATAGGTATATCTTCATGACTGACTAATTTATGAATTTTGATATCTCGGTCTTTACCAAAATATCGATCGGCATTATCAATACTGAGTTGAATAACTCCTCTGGCGTAAGGTTTTAAGAGGATATAAATCTTAATCAGATACTTAAGCTTATTGTATATTTTTGCAGCGAAATCTCGAAGATAACTTTTCTGAAAGTTGCTAGTGAGTGAATTTGGCATAAGTTTTCACCTACGAAAGCGGTTACTATAACTGTTAATCGTTAACTAAACTTTGATGTTAGGTTACGCTACGCTCCACCCAACCTACTAGCCAGACATATAACAACTGCCAAGACTATTAGGAAATTATAATCGATCGCAACGTTCGGCTGAGCGATCGCGCCGAGCCCCTTACTTTTATTCTCCTCCCCTTCTTCCCTAAGCAACGGAGCATCGGAGCAACGGAGCATCGGAGCATCGGAGCCCCTATATTCTCTTCCCCTTCTTCCCTAGCCCCTAGCCCCTAGCCCCTAGCCCCTTCTTCACCTAGCCCCTAAAGGCAGAAAGCGGTTGCAGATTAAGATTTTTTAGTGGGCGGGGAGAGAATCGAACTCTCATACCTTTCGGTGCCACATTTTGAGTGTGGTGCGTCTACCAGTTTCGCCACCCGCCCTTGGGATTGACTTTTTCATTATACACAGAAGATCGATTTTGCACAAGACCTTGATAATCTTGAGTGCTGCCCCAGCGATCGATCTCTCGCGCCCTTAAAACAGGCACAGGATGGGTCAAGTTAGCCGTCTGAGCTTGCTTGAGCAAATCCCCCAACTGAGTGTTACTGATGTCATCGTAGGCACGAGCTTGAGCCAAAAACGCATCCACATTTAGGGAAGGAGCCAAACTCGGCGAACCTCCAGCCAACTTCATCAATAGTGATACTACCACCTTTGGGTCTTGAGTAGCAAGTAAAGCCGCGCGATCGCACGTAAATTCTGCACAACGCAACCACTCCAAAATCTGAGCCTGCAACCCCTGCACGATCAAAGCACCAATTGGCGAAACCTGACCTGCTGCCAATACGATCAAATTAGCCAAAGTCAAGTAAACCCCATGTTCGCACTTCAGATGACCCAATTCATGGGCAATCACCGCCTGAACTTCCTCCAGAGTCAGCAAATCGATCAGAGAAGTATGCAGAACCACAAAAGGCTGTCTCCCCCGCATCGCAAAAGTATAAGCATTAGGCACTGGATTCTGGCGCACGTATAACTGCGGGGGTTCCAAATCCAGAGTTTTGCAAGCATCCAAAAGCAATTGGTGCAAATGGGGCAACTGATTCTCCCCCACTAAAACCCCAGAAGCCAAATTCTCCAGCAGAAAAAACTGCTCGCCAAGGGGCCCCAAGAGTTGCCGCACTATCAAATCCAAACCAGGGAGTTGCTTGAGAGCATTAGTCGCTTCCAAATCCAACGGATGCCGGAATTGGTCTGCTTTCAAGCCGATTAGCGGTGTATGTGAGAAACCCATATTGCTATTTAAAGATCCAAGACAGTTAACAGTTAACGGTTAAGTGTTAACCGTTAACAATTAACAGTTTAGTAGTTTAATCCCGATTGCACAGGATTGGGTGGGACAGGAGCACTGGCTGCCTCTCCGCCCTCATCTACGCGGTGCAATTGAGCTCCGAGTTTTTGCAATTTTACCTCTAGCTGCTCGTAGCCGCGATCGAGATGCTGCAAGCCGCGAATAGAAGTTGTGCCTTGTGCGGCAAGACCCGCAAGCACTAAAGCTGCTGAAGCTCGTAAATCAGTAGCCACTACAGGAGCACCAGATAACATCGGCACACCTCTAACAATGGCGACATTGCCTTTAACTCGAATATCAGCACCCATGCGATTTAACTCAGCTACGTGGCGCAAGCGGTTCTCGAACACCGTTTCTTTAATCATGCTATCCCCTTCGCTCAGAGTCAGCAAAGCCATAAACTGAGCCTGCATATCCGTCGGAAAACCTGGATAGGGTAGAGTTTCAATATCTGTAGCTAGATGAGCGACACCAGGAATTATCCGCAGACAGTCAGGTGCTTCAGTAATAATCTTGGCTCCCATTGTCTGCAATTTGGAAATTACCGCAGTCATCTGATCGGGTATGACTGGGGATAAACTTATTTCCGAGTGAGTAATTGCCCCTGCGACTAAAAATGTCCCTGCCTCAATGCGATCGGGAATAATTGAATAGTCTACGGAATGCAGGCTGGGTACGCCTGAAATCACGATGGTATTGCTACCAGCACCTTGAATTTTGGCTCCCATCGCGCGGCAGAAATTAGCCAAATCCGTGACTTCTGGTTCTTGAGCGGCATTTTCAATGATTGTTTCCCCATCAGCGAGGGTAGCCGCCATCATCAAGGTCTCAGTCGCTCCCACACTGGGGTAGTCGAGGTAAATTTTTCCTCCTTTTAAGCGGCGGTTGGTTCCGGGGACGTAGGCGTGAACCATTCCATGTTCGATGTGGACTTCTGCACCGAGAGCTTGGAGGCCCCGGACGTGGAGTTCTACGGGTCTGGCACCGATCGCGCATCCACCTGGCAAAGGCACTCTGGCAACCCCTAGACGAGCCAATAGGGGGCCAATGATGAAGAAACTAGCTCGGAGTTGGCTGACTAACTCGTAGGGGGCTTGGTATTCTCCTAGATAGCTGGCGTTGATGTCCATAATATCGCCGTGCCGCTCTAGCTTCACTCCCACTGCGGATAGGATTTGGCTCATGCGAGCTACGTCAACTAGAGAGGGAACGTTGCGGATGCGGCAATCTGCGGGACAGAGCAAGGCACCGGCCATCGCTACTAGAGCTGAGTTTTTGGCTCCGCTAATTTTGACGTGCCCGTGCAGAGGAGCTCGACCTCTAATTTGCAGTACGGCACTGTCGGTTTCGGATGATGTTGAGAGATTTGATGTGTTCAGAGCGCGTGTAATAGGTCTATCCTCCTGAATTGGTCGGTTCATTTAGATTATTTAATTTTGGTTTCGATTTTACCGGAAAGATTTCAAATGTCTAGGGGGTAAGCCACAAGGAGTAATTAAAAATTAAAAATTGAAAATTAAAAATTAAAAGTTTAAGAGTTGGGTTTTTACTAGAGGATAAAGGCTTTCAGTCGGAGGGACTTGGGTTTGTTGTCCGCGATCGCTGTTGATAAAATCATAATTTTAAATTTTAAAGTTTTAACTTTTTTTGCCGCGATCGCCTCAATGGGCGCTTGGGGACTTTTTTTATTCTGTGGAATAGCAACCGCTTTCAGCGGTTAGGGGCTAGGGGCTAGGGGCTAGGGGAAGAAAGGGAAGAAAGGGAAGAAGGGAATAGAATCTGAATTGCTTAGGTAATGTGCTTTGTTGTTGCTTCTAAATTAGACTACGTGAGGGCGATCGTGAGAGCAGGGGGTGTTGGTTTTTTAATAAAAATATAGAAAGTTTCTTAGGGACTACGAGGTGAAATAGTCTGGTATTTATGATTTAATTAGGT
>NZ_CACA01000218.1:0-33486 GCF_000180455.1 Kamptonema sp. PCC 6506 | reverse complement strand
TCCATTACATCGGTAATTGGCATTCGGGAATGAGCGCCTAAAGTTAAGGGCGAAGTATGCCCTAATTCTAAATGTTCGGCGGCGGCACAAGCAATCATCGCAGCATTATCTGTGCAATATTTCAAGGGGGGAAATAGTACGCGCAAATTGTGTGCATTGGCCGCTTTTTGTAAGTGTTGTCTTAGTCCGCTGTTAGCTGCAACTCCGCCGCCGATGGCAATAGTATTTAAGCCACAATCTAAAGCGCAGGCGATCGCTCTTTTTGTTAAACTCTTGGCTACTGTTTCCTGAAAACTCGCTGCAATATCCTTTACTGGTAAATCGTCATTCTCTTTTTGTAGCTTCTGGACTAAATGCAACACAGCCGTTTTTAATCCACTGAAACTGCTGTCATAGGGATGATATCCTCCTGTAGGCAAAGAAATTTTACCCTCCGGTAGGGAAAAAGCTTTCGGATTGCCAATTTGAGCTAGTTTATCAATGATGGGGCCGCCCGGATAGCCTAACTTTAATAAACGAGCTACTTTATCAAAAGCTTCACCCGCTGCGTCGTCGCGAGTTTGACCTAAAATTTCGTAGTTTCCGCAATTTTTGACATGAATCAAACTGGTATGACCCCCGGAAACTAGCAAGCATAAAAACGGTGGGTGCAAATCGGGTTCGCTGAGGTAGGAGGCATAGATGTGACCTTCTAGGTGATGAATACCTAAAAAAGGCTTCTGATGAACAATTGCGAGGGTTTTTGCTGCTGTTAACCCGACTAGCAAAGCACCTACTAAACCGGGGGCACAAGTGGCTGCAATCCCGTCAATTTCTGACCAAGTGAGGTTGGCTTCACTCAGAGATTGCGCGATCGCCCCATTTACCATCTCGACATGACTGCGCGAAGCTACCTCTGGGACGACACCCCCATATTGTTGATGGATTTTAATTTGTGACGCTACCGCACTGCTGCAAACTTGACGATTCTTAACAATCGCTGCCGCTGTTTCGTCACAACTTGTTTCAATTGCTAAAACGGTTGCCATATATTCAATTTTACGTGATAAAGTTAGTGTCGCATACAAAAAGAGCAGCCATAAACTCAGATATATGCTGAGCTAATTGGTGGTGGCTGTCTGACTCAGCCTTTAAGAATCAAGTTTTTTGTGGATCGATCCCAAAAAGGTTGTCCTTAAAAATCTCCTTATCTTTAGATCGGGGAATGTCTATCTGGCAAGCTCAAAAAATAGTAAGATGTCTTCCAGACAAGCAACCTTGAGATGCTTGTACAAAAAACTTATTGTTTTGTAACAAAAGGAAACAATTCCATGCGAAGATTGTTTGCTGCGATCTTAGTCCTGAGTCTTTGGATCAGTTTTGTACCTGTAGCCTCGGCATACGATTTAGTACCCTGCAAGGACTCGCCTGCTTTCAAAGAACTAGCGAAAAATGCTGTTTCTACGAATGGCGATCCAGCTTCAGGAAAAGCCAGATTTGAGCGTTATTCTGAAGCATTGTGCGGGCCTGAAGGCTACCCACACTTAATTGTAGATGGTAGCTTGGAACACGCGGGCGACTTTTTGATTCCCAGCGTCCTGTTTTTGTACATTACTGGTTGGATTGGCTGGGTTGGCCGTTCCTATTTGCAAGCCGCGAAAAAAACCAGTTCTCCAGAGGAACAAGAGATTATTCTCAATGTGCCTTTGGCAATTTCCTTGATGCTAACCGGCTTCTTGTGGCCTTTGGCAGCACTCAAAGAAATCACCACTGGTGAAATGTTCGCCAAAGATGACGAAATCACTGTTTCACCTCGCTAATAGTTAATGGTTGTTAACTGTTAACTGTTAACGGTTAACTGTTAACTGTTAACAATTCGATGTTCTGTTGATTATTGTGGAGAATTGTTGATGCAATACTTTGTGAAATTTCTTTCTACAGCACCAGTAGTTACAGCGCTTTGGCTGTCAATTCAGGCTGCGGCTTTGATTGAATTTAACCGTTTTTTCCCTGACTTGCTGTTTCACCCTCTGCAATTGCACTAAAGCTTGAGTCGTGTTAGGTTGCAGGTCAAGCGATTTTAGATTGCTGATTTTAGATTTGGGATTTAATCGCAGATTCCTAATCTCAAGTTTAAAGCGATCGAATCTAAACATCGATTGACCTGCGCTTTATGTTTAAAGCTATTTATACAAATGGTTAATAGGGAAAATCTTTGAAGTATCAAAGACTTTACGTTGTTTCTCCCTTCTTTTTAATTCTTCTGCCTTCTGCCATTCTAGATAACTAAATTTTTCCTTCTTCCTTCTTCCTTCTTCCTTCTTCCTTCGATGAAATCATATCTCGCTGCTGCAATTCAAATGACAAGCTTGCCTGATTTGCAAAAAAATTTGCTTCAGGCAGAAGAATTAATCGATCTGGCTGTGCGCCAAGGTGCTGAGTTAGTGGGTTTGCCAGAAAACTTCCCATTTATGGGGGAAGAAGCTGAAAAAATGGCACTTGCTAGCGAGATCGCGATCGAAAGTGAAAAATTCCTGAAAACGATGGCCCAGCGGTTTCAAGTGACAATATTGGGAGGGGGGTTTCCCGTGCCGGCAGATAGTGGGAAAGTTTACAATACCTGTTTGCTAGTAGACTCGAATGGAATTGAACTGGTAAGATATAAAAAAGTACATCTGTTTGATGTCAACGTACCAGACGGTAATACTTATCAAGAATCGAGCACAGTCAAAGCAGGGGAAAACTTGCCTCCTGTCTATCCTTCAAAAGATTTTGGGGTGCTGGGACTGTCGGTATGCTACGATGTGCGTTTTCCAGAACTATATCGCCATTTGTCTTATAAGGGAGCCGAGGTTTTGTTCGTGCCGGCGGCGTTCACTGCTTATACTGGAAAAGACCATTGGAAAGTGTTGTTGCAAGCCAGAGCGATCGAGAATACTTGTTATGCGATCGCACCTGCACAAACCGGTCGCCATTATGGGAGACGACAAACGCACGGTCATGCGATGATTATCGATCCTTGGGGAACAATTTTAGCGGATGCGGGGGATGGGCCGGGAGTGGCGATCGCAGAAATTAATCCCGATCGCCTGGAACAAGTTCGCCGCCAAATGCCATCTTTGCAACATCGGGTTTTTATCTGAAATAGTATTAGGTAGGAAATTTAGACTAGACATCTCCAGAAATTAAACTTAAATCTTTGTAAAACAAGGGTTTAGGAGTGATTTTGGGGGTGTCTGCTACGGATTTAAAACGTTATACTAAATCTTCCTACCGATCGCAGAAAATGTTGAGAAGATATCAGGCCAAAATCCTAGCAGCTATTCACCAGCCAGTACCTTTGCGCCTGGTCTTAATTGCACCATTTATCATCGAAATTTTTGCTGTTGTCGGACTGACTGGATGGCTATCGCTACAAAATGGTCAAAAAGCAGTCAATGACTTAGCCACTCAACTCCGAAATTCCGTTAGCGATCGCATTCAACAACACTTAGAAAGTTACCTAGAAAAACCATTATTAATCGTTAAACTGAACGTTGAGGCCTTTAAACTAGGACAATTAACCTCAGAAAATTCTCTAGCCTTAGAACGCCACCTGTGGCGACAAATGCAGTTTTTTTCTAATATTCGTTCCAACTATTTTGGCAACAAAGAAGGTGCAATCTCTTTAATTACCAGAGAAGATGATGGGGTGACAGTTGTGAGAGTAACAGAAAAATTTCCCCAACGGACTACTTACACCCTTGATAATCAAGGAAATCGCCAACAACGCCGAAGAATAGACCAAAATTACGATCCTAGAACTAGACCTTGGTATCAAGCTGCAATCAAAAATAATCAAGCAAGTTGGGAAATTTATAGCTTTACCTACGGAACTTTAGGAATCACCGCATCACAGCCTGCTTATGACGCTTCAGGCAACTTTCAAGGAGTTTTTGCCGTCGATCTCAGTCTCAGTTATATCAGTGACTTTCTGCGAACCTTGGAAATTAGTACCAACGCTCAGACTTTTATTATGGAACGTTCTGGCTATCTAGTAGCGAGTTCAGATTCTCAGCCGTTTACAGTTAACACCGAGGGAAAACAACAACGTATTTTAGCAACGGAAAGTCGCACTCCCTTAATCCAAGGGGCCGCTCAATATTTGAATTCTCAATTTGGTTCTCTTAACAAGGTTAGGAATACAGAACAATTCAATTTTTGGATCGGGAATATGCACTTGTTTGGACAAGTATTACCCTACCGAGATGCACGAGGTTTAGATTGGTTAGTGGTCGTAGTTGTGCCAGAAACAGATTTTATGGATGAAATCAATGCTAACACTCGGACTACGATTATTTTGTGTATTGCAGCTTTGGCTGTAGCTACTTTATTGGGGATTTTAACAGCTCAATTAATTGCACGACCCATTCAACATTTAGTAATAGCATCGAAGGCAATAGCCTCTGGAGAACTCAATCAACAGGTAGAAATAGCTGCTGTTAAAGAGTTAAATGTTTTGGCGGTATCTTTTACTCAAATGGCGGGTCAGTTACAAGGTTCTTTTACAGAATTGGAACAGTCAAAAACGAATCTAGAAATTCGCGTTCAAGAGCGAACTATTGAGTTAACTCGTGCTTTAGAAGAACTACAACAAGCACAATTACAACTTATTCAAAGTGAAAAAATGTCAAGTTTAGGGCAATTGATGGCGGGAATTGCTCACGAAATTAATAATCCTGTGGGTTTTATCCATACTAATTTACCATATACTCAAGAGTCTTTGGAAAACTTGTTAGTTTTAGTTAAGCTTTATCAGCAGCAATTTCCTGATGTAACTCCAGAGATTGAGGAACAAAAGGCAATAGCGGATTTGGAATTTTTGCAGGAAGATTTGCCTAAGCTTTTATCTTCAATGCAAGCTGGGACTGAACGTATTCGGCAGATAGTTCTCTCCCTACGAAATTTTTCCCGCCTAGATGAATCGGCGGTGAAAGCTGTAGATTTACATGAGGGATTAGAGAGTACGTTATTAATTTTAGAACACCGTTTACAAGCTCAACCAAATCGCTTGGCTATTCAAGTTATCAAAAATTATGGTCAGTTGCCAATGATTGAGTGTTGGGGAGCTCAAATGAATCAGGTATTTTTGAATATTATCAGTAATGCCATTGATGCGATCGATGCTTTGGCTGTAGAAAATCAAACAGAGAATGGAATTTCAAAGGATGGATTTTTACGCTATCCTCCTCCCCAAATTACAATTTCTACGGCGTTAGTTGAGGGTAATGTTACAAATGTTAGCGACACAATAGGAGAGAGGGTTATAATTAGTATTGCTGATAATGGTAAGGGTATTTCAGAGGACGTGCAGTCCCGGATTTTCGATCCATTCTTTACTACAAAATCTGTGGGTAAGGGAACAGGACTAGGATTATCAATTGCCTATCAAATTGTTGTTAAACAGCATGGTGGTTTACTGAGATTTAATTCGACTATGGGGAAAGGAACTGAATTTATCGTTGAAATTCCTGTTAAAAAATGAGGGTTTATTTAATCAGGCAATTTTTAACATTTTTGCTATAATTCTGATGTAGATTTCACCTGGTTTCACCGAAACTATCGGCTTCGTAACGCCGCCATCCTGGCGGTATACTTAACAGCCAGGATGGCGGCGTTACAAATATTTTTGTGTAAGTTATATAGTTGGTATAAAATACTGGAAACTGGGGTGTCGGTATCAGCAAGAGGCTTATGGCTCTTGCATATTGCTTTATTACCAATTACCGCTAAGATTTTTTATGACTCGCAACATTTACGCGCTGCTAGTTGGGATTGACCAGTATCTCCCCCCTGTCGCACCTTTGAGAGGTTGTGTTAACGACATTACGGCCTTTGAAGAGTATCTGCGATGGCGAAGCGCCGCGCCTTTGGCATCGCGCGTCACTTCTGACGATGACCAGCAACTCCACCTCCTCACCCTCAAAAATCAACAAGCTACCCGCCAAGCAATCATCGACGGTTTCCGAACACATCTCAGCCAAGCTAATCGCAACGATATTGTACTATTTTATTACAGCGGACACGGCTCCCAAGAACCCGCACCGCCGGAATTTTGGCACTTAGAACCTAACCGCCTCCACGAATCTTTGGTTTGTTGGGATTCCCGTCAAGAAGGTGGGTGGGATTTGGCCGATAAAGAATTAGCAAAACTGATATCTGAGGTTGCCAAAAAAGACCCGCACATTACAATTATTATGGATTGTTGCCATTCCGGTTCTGGCACTCGGAATTTGGAATTGCAGGAAACTGGGGTAAGGCGAACACCTGCAAATAGGCGAACGCGACCGATAGAAAGTTTTATCTTAAACTCCGAAGAAATTAGTAAGTTAGTATCAACATCTCGCAGTCCCGAAGCAAATCCTACTGGCTGGATGATACCACGCGGTCGCCATGTTTTGTTAGCAGCTTGTCGCGACTGCGAAGAAGCCAAGGAATATTACGGTACTGGACAACATCGCGGTGCTTTTTGCTATTTTCTTTTAGATACTTTGCAACGCGCTAATGGTAGTTTAACTTACCGGGATGTATTTAAGCGCACTAATGCTTTAGTCCGCAGCAAAGTTGCGTCTCAGTCGCCGCAGTTGGAAGCGACAAATTTAGAAGATTTAGACCAGCCGTTTTTAGGAGGTGCGATCGCAAAACGCACTCCTTATTTTACTGTGAGTTATCATTTAGAGTACGGCTGGATAATTGACGGCGGCGCAGTACACGGCATTCCGCCAGTGGTAGGGGAAGAAACGACTCGGTTAGCTTTGTTTGCAATGGATAGTAATCCCGAAGATTTGCGGCAACTTTCTAACTCATTTGCCGAAGCAGATGTTACCGAAGTTTTACCCCAATTCAGCAAGATTTCCTGTACAAATGTAGATAACTCACTGGATGTAGAAAAAACTTTTAAAGCAGTTGTTACCAGTTTGCCAATGCCGCCTTTAGGTGTTTGCATTGAAGGAGAAGAAGTAGGTGTAAAATTAGCAAAGGAAGCCTTACAAAAAGCGGGGCCGGAAGGTCAAGCTTCAATGTATGTTGGGGAAGTAGAAACAGCAATTCAAGCTGAATTTCGGTTAATTGCTCGTAATGGCGAGTATATCATTGCTCGGCCAACGGACGATCGCCCGTTGGTGGCTAAAATTTCTGGTTATAACCAAGGTAATGCTAATTTAGCGATCGCGCGTTTGGAACACATCGCCCGTTGGACGAATATCGCTGAACTTTCTAGTCCTGCATCCAGTCGCATTGACCCCGATGCCGTAGAAGTGAAAATATATCAGGGGGAAGTCGAAATTGAGGCACAACAAATTCGGTTAGAATATAAGTATGAAAATGGCAAATGGCAGCAGCCAACTATTAGGATAAAATTCATCAATCGTAGCGACGAACCGCTTTACTGTGCCTTATTAGATTTAACCGAAACTTACGCGATTTTAACTGGCTTTTTTGCCTCTGGCGGTGTTTGGTTACAACCCGGAGAGGAAGTATTTGTTTTAGGGGGAAATCCGATTTATGCCACAGTACCCAAAGAACTCTGGGAACAGGGAGTTACTGAGTTTAAAGATGTCCTAAAATTGATTGTCAGTACAGCGGAATTTGACGCAACATTGCTGGAACAAGAAAGGTTAGATGCGCCTCGAACTCGTGCAGTTAAAATTGCGGGAAAGGGAGGAAAAAGCGTTCTCAATCGCTTGATGAACCGCGTACAAACTCGCGATCTTTTATCGCAACCAGAGAAGGATGAAGTATGGGATGATTGGGTGACATCTCAGATTACATTTACCACAGTGCGACCGCAGGAAACGACACCGATACCCCAAACGGGAGAAGCGGTTTCCTTGGGTGCGGGTGTAGAAATGCGATCGCATCCCAGTTTAAAGGCAAATGCGCGTTTAACGACGATTCCCCAAGCGACGCGCGATGTAGGTAATATGATTTTGCCGCCAATTTTGCGGGATAATCCAGAGTTTATCCAGTCTTTCCAATTTACAGCCAGTCGCGGTACTGACCCCGGCCTGAGTGCGTTAGAACTCAGCAATGTGGAAGATGCGGCTGCCGTAACGCCGGAACAGCCGCTAGAATTGATAATTGATGCGCCGCTGGCTGAAAACGAGGCGCTGATTGGGATTGGTTATGATGGCGAATTTTTCGTCCCGACGGGGTTGGGGAAAAGGAGCGATCGCGGCCAAACAGAGATAAAATTAGATCGGTTGCCCGATCCGGTATCATCGGGAAGTCGCAGTCTTGGCGGTTCTGTCCGCATCTTTTTCCAGAAAGTCGCCCTGCAAAAATTAGGCTACGATTACGAATATCCGATTTTAGCGATCGCCGACCTCCTCACAAACGATAAAGTATCTTATGAGAAAGACATTCACGAAGTGAGAGAGTGGGTAGCGAAGGCTCAGCGAATTCTTCTCTTCACTCACAGCATTCTCGGAGATACTCAAAAAATGGTTCCTGGGATCGGGCAAGTATCGGTGCAAACGAACGGTCAGCATCGCCCTCTCAGCGATTTGTATGACCTTGTTCTCACTTTTGATTATGAAAGTATAAACACTCCGATTGAGGAGAATGCGAGATCGTTAAAGCACCGCTTAGAGTTGGCCGGACTGGGCGCGAATCATGGCAAAGTGCTGCACATCGTAGCCCAAGGAATGGGCGGCTTAGTGGCGCGGTGGTTCATTGAACAAGAACAAGGGAATCGAGTTGTGCAGCACTTAGTGCTATTGGGACCGCCGAATGGCGGTTCTCCCTGGGCGACAGTGCAGAGTTTGGCGAAAACAGCGTTACTAAGTGCGATCAATGGGGTGACTGCGATCGCGCCTCCTGTCAAGTGGCTCAGCGATTTGCTGCTAAAAGGGACAGTGGAAGCTGCAAGCGTGTCTCTAGAGCAAATGCAGCCCGGATCGGAGTTTCTGAAGAAGCTGGCGGCAAGTCCCGATCCACAAATTCCTTATACAGTGTTAGCTGGTAATCAGTCCATCCAGCCGGCGGCGCTGGCCCAGAGGAACGGCCAGGCGAGTACCTTCGAGCGCATGATGCAGAAGGCGGGGGGAATGACTGGCAATATGGCGATGTTCGGCCAGCCAAATGATATCACCGTGAGTGTGGCATCCATGACGCAGTTGGGTTTGGGGAGAAAGCCGCAGATTTCGGAGGTTGGCTGCGATCATTTCAGTTATTTGAGCATTGCTGAGGGGTTGGAAGCCTTAGCGATCGCGCTTTCTAATGCTCCTGAAATGCCTCTTTTAGTGTCTTCTGGGCCTGTTGCTGTGGAAGCGCGATCGGATTTTGCACCTGTGAAAGCACCGCCAGTTGCTACTCCGGCTGTGGCTGAGGTTGCACCTGCCTCAATGTCTACGGCTGCGGCTGCTCGCAATGTTAGTCAGAAAACCCCGGATTTAGTCACTATAACTGTTGAGCGTCACTGGTTGATTGGGGGTTTTGCTGTAATTGTGGCGTTGCTGAGTGCGATCGCGCTGATGAATGTCATGCTATTAATGCGGCCTGTTCCTGAAGCGCCGAAGTTGGAGAATAAGAGTAGTAAAATTTTTTGAATTTTGGGTTTGGGGAGCGCGATCGCTTTTATTTCTAGAGAGCGCGATCGCTTCTTCTACAACTGCTAGAATGTAACTTAGCATGAACTATAGAGGTGGAACATGACGGCATCAATAGACATTCGCCAAAGAGCGATTGAATTAATTGATAAATTGCCCAATGAAATGTTAACAGAAGCAGTTACACTCCTCGAATATTTGTCTTTAAAGGCTAATCAACTAGGAGATGAAACCGCGTTAGGCTCAGAAGAATCCGCTTTGCTATAAATTATTCAGCGTCATCTATTATTTGAAGAACAAACACGGCTGGACTATCTGCGCCAACAGAATGAATGGGAACAGATAACCGAGGCAGAACATACAGAATTATTGGCCTATGAAGAACGGTTAGAAAATATGAATGTGGAGCGAGTTGAAGCTCTGATAAAATTGGCTCAAATCAGAAATACTGATTTAACAACCTTAATCAGCGAGTTTAAACCAGAGAGTAGAATATATAATGGCATCGGGGCGAGGGATAGTTTACATCCGCCAGAGGAAGTGTAGGATACGCTCGCTTTTTTGACGGTATTCTCGACAGTCGCTATAATTTAAGGGAGTGATGAAGCAATTAATTATTAACAGAAGTATGACACTCAAAGAATTGCAACCACAACTTTTAGCCTTAACCCCAGATGAGAAAATCCAAGCCATAAAAATATTATCCCAAAGTTTAAGTAACAGTTGGCCAGGAATTGAAAAAACTCGCGGCGTTATAGGCGGTGATGCCTGTATCAGACAAACGCGCATCCCCGTTTGGCTGCTAGTGAGTTATCGCCGTTTAGGTGCTAGTGAATCCGAACTTTTATATGCCTATCCAAGTCTTAATGCTGAAGACTTAGTAAATGCTTGGGGTTATGCTGAAGTATATCCTGATGAGATAGAAATAGCAATCCGAGAAAATGAGAAAGATTAAGGAGAAATTATATGCTTAAACGAATTTATATCGACAATTTTCGATGCCTAGTAAATTTTGAACTGTCTGTTGACTCAATTAATTTATTTCTCGGCTCAAACGGGGCTGGCAAGTCAACTGTTTTCGATGTTTTGCGAAAAATCCAAGCTTTTGTAAGTGGTGATAGCAAAGTTGATGCAATTTTTAAATCTGTTGATTGTACGCGCTGGCAGACATCTTTGATTCAAAGCTTCGAGTTAGAAATTGAAGGAAATGGGGGAACTTACAAATATGAACTTGCCATCGAACATGATAGAGATAGAAATGGAAACCAGACTCACATTAAGTACGAGCGCTTGTGGTTTGATAACCAACCATTACTAAAATTCGGGTTAGGAGAAATGCAAGTCTTCCGCGACGGTTCTTTATCCTTAGAATGGAAAGAATATCCCTTTGACTTGTTTCAGTCAATGCTGGCTTTACTTATGCCCAGAGATGACAATAGCAAGCTGACTTGGTTCAAAGAGCGCATGGAGCGTTTCATAATACTTCAAATTAATCCTAGTATGATGGTTGATGAGAGTAGTAAAGAAGAAAATCGTTTATCTTATAGGATGGAAAATTATGTTTCTTGGTATCGTTACTTATCTCAAAATCAAGGCAAAATATTTGAATTAACAAACACTTTAAAAGAAATATTTGAGGGATTCGCTTATTTTAAATTTATCGATGCAGGGGAAAAAATTCGCCTTCTCAAACTGTCTTTCTCACTAGAGAATGACAGAAATAAATTAGTCGAATACAAATTGGGAGAACTCTCTGATGGTCAGCGAATGTTGATTGCACTATATACGCTTATTATATGCACTAAATCTGAAGATTACACTTTATGCCTTGATGAACCTGAGAACTTTTTGGCACTACCAGAAATTCAACCTTGGTTGATTCAACTTTATGACCTTTGTAGCGAACAAAAAACACAAGCATTGCTGATTTCTCATCACCCTGTGTTAATTGACTATCTTTTAGCATCACCTGTAGGATATTGGTTTGAACGTCAAAGTAACACTCCAGTTCGAGTAAAACGGATCGGCACTGATAATGATACTGGACTTCCTATTTCAGAATTGGTAGCGCGGGGATGGCTCCATGATTCATAGTGGTATGCAAATTATTGTATTATGTGAGGATAGACAGCAGGAAGTATTTGCCCGACATTTTCTCGTTAAGCGAGGTTTTAATCCCCGGAAGATTACATATTTGCCCCTTCCCAAAGGAAAGCAATCTGGAGAACAATATGTAAGAGAAAATTATGCCAAAGAAGTTAGAGCTTATCGGAGTAAAAACTACCTTTCAATTGCTTTAGTTGTTTTGATAGATGCCGACAAATATACTATAGCTGAACGATTAAATCAGTTAGATTTAGAGCTTGAAGCTGACTCTCAAGCTAAACGTCTATTAGATGAAAAAATAGCAGTGTTTATACCCCGACGAAATATTGAAACTTGGATACACTATCTACAAGGAGAAATCGTTGATGAGGAAACAGCATATTCAAAACTTCCTCAAGAAAGTGATTGTAAACCCTGTGTTGAAAATTTGGTAAATTATTGCCAGCGTGGATTGGACGAAAATGCTCCTGAATCATTGCATCTAGCCTGTAGTGAATGGCAAAGAATTATGCCCACAAATTAAAAATCTCCAATACTAAATTAATAACTAAAAATGGAATTTAAACGCTCTCTCGCGATCGTCATTGGCATCAACGATTACCAAAATGGCATTTCTCCCCTGAGAACGGCTACTAACGATGCCAAAGAACTCGCTCGCATCCTTAAAGAAGATCATAATTATGATGTAAAATTATTATTAGATACGGAAGTTACCCGCGAAAAACTGCAAATATTACTATTAGAAACCCTACCCAAAGAAGTAGGAGAAAACGATCGCATTCTATTCTACTTTGCCGGACACGGCATCGCTCTTGATAACGATGACGGCCCGGCCGGATACGTGATCCCGCAAGACGCACAACCCGGTGATAGCAGCACTTTTGTACCAATGCAGCAGGTACACGATGCGATCGCATCCCTCCCCTGTCGCCACCTCCTCGCCATCCTTGACTGTTGCTTCGCCGGGGCCTTCCGCTGGGCCGCCACCCGCGATCTCCTCGCGCACCCCGAAGTCATCCACCAAGAACGTTACGATCGCTTCATCAAAGACCCCGCATGGGTTGCGATTACCTCCGCATCCCACGACCAAAAAGCCTTAGACAGCTTATCCCTAAAAGACGATCGCGGCATCAGCGGCAACCATTCCCCCTTCGCAGAAGCTTTATTTGACGGACTCAGAGGCCGCGCCGACTTGTTCCCGCCGCCAAAAGACGGTCAACCTAGCGGTGATGGGGTCATCACTGCTACTGAACTTTTTTTATACGTGCGCGATCGCGTCGAACCCGACTCAGCAGAACAACGCCACCGCCAAACTCCCGGAATGTGGCCGTTAGCAAAACACGATAAAGGCGAATTTATCTTCTTAGTTCCCGGTCACGAACTTAACTTACCGCCGGCACCAGAACTCAATCGAGAAAATAATCCCTATTGCGGTTTAGAATCTTTTGATGAAGAACACAGAAATCTATTTTTTGGACGCGAAAAGTTAATCAAAAAGTTGTATAATTTTGTCGAAAAACATCCCTTAACTGTGGTTTTAGGCGCGTCAGGAACGGGTAAATCTAGTTTGGTTAAAGCGGGATTAATCCCTCGCTGGCGAAACGCTAATTCAACGGTAGAAGCTAAAAGTAGGGCAATAACCGCATCTGAAGGTGGGGGAGAAACTGACAATTCATCCGTTGTTACAGTTATCGGGCCTTTACGACCGGGGGAATCTCCTTTAACCTCGTTAGCTAGAGCGCTTTTGTTAATAGATGAAAATATATCTAACCGCCAAAGTACAGATAAGGAAAAGCAGAGAGATGATATTCTGCGGATTCAGAAAATGACCGAAGGATTGCGGCAAAATGTTGGTAAGTTTGCCGATTTAGTTACTATTTGGAGTAGCGCTAATCCTCATAAAAAATTGCTGTTAGTGGTTGACCAATTTGAGGAATTGGTAACAATGTCTGATGAAGACGAGCGATCGCTATTTTTGGCGCAACTTGAAGGCGCGATCGCAGCGCACCCAGAAGCACTCAGGGTTGCGATCGCTGTTCGCCTCGATTTTGAAGCTCAATTCCTTGATTCTGCTCTCAAAGCTTACTGGATAGACGCTCGGTTTATTGTACCGCCGATGACTCAGGACGAGTTACGGCAAGCGATCGAGGGCCCTGCGTCGGAAAGAGTATTATACTTTGAGCCATCCAGCCTCACAGACCAATTGATTAATGAAGTCGTGCAGATGCCGGGAGCTTTGCCGCTGCTATCATTTACCTTAAGTGAGCTTTATATAAAGTATTTAGAAAGTCGGCGCAATAATCGGGCATTAAGTGAGAGCGATTACAAACAATTGGGCGGCGTGGCGGGTTCTCTCACACAGAGAGCTACCGCTGAATATGACCAACTGGTGCAACTTGACAGCGCTTATCACGACACAGTAAGGCGCGTAATGCTGCGGATGGTGGCGGTTGAAGGTGGGGAATTGGCGCGGCGGCGGGTGGCGCGATCGGAGTTACTTTATACAGATGCAAGTGAGAATCAGCGAGTAAGTGAGATAATTCGGCGCTTTTCGGAAGCGCGGTTGCTGGTTGGGGGACAGGAAACTGGCGGTGAGGCTTATGTTGAGCCTGCTCACGATGCGATCGCGCGCGGGTGGGATAAGTTACAACGGTGGAAAAACCAGGAACAGGAAACTTTGACGCTACAACGCTTACTAACCCCTGTCGCTAAGGAATGGATTAATAATAAACAAGTTGGTTTTCTTTGGGATAACAATCCGCGTCTTGACTTGCTAGAACAGGTATTAACATCTGATGATAACTGGCTCAATCAATACGAATCAGAATTTATTAAACGTAGCATTCAACGCAGGCGAAATAATCGTTTGCGCGTTATTGCTGCTGTTAGTACATTTGTAACTGTTGTCAGTTTAGCTGCAATTATTGCTTTGATTCAGCGCAACCGGGCGATAGAAAATCAGATCGATGCTTTAGCTTCTTTGTCTGAATCTCAGTTACTTTCTAATCAACAGCTTGATGCACTTTTAGCGGGAATGAAGGCGGGTAAGCAATTAAAAACAGCCATGAATATCAGCGGTGATGTGGCTGTGGAAACTGTAGGCAGTTTACAGCAAGCTATTGATAATGGGAAGGAAAATAATCGCTTAGAAGGGCATGGCGATCGCGTGCAAGCGGTAAAATATAGTCCAGATGGGAAAACCATAGCAACTGCAAGTTCTGACAAAACCATAAAACTTTGGAGTGCCGATGGTCGTCTTCTCCAAACTTTAACAGGCAATGAAAGAAGTGTAAACGATCTTAGTTTTAGTCCCGATGGCAAGCTGTTAGCTGCTGCAAGTTCGGATGGCATAGTTAAGCTTTGGAATATTGACGGCAAGCTTATTAAAACTTTCACCGGAGATAGTGAAAAAGTAAACAGCATTAGTTTTAGTCCCGATGGTAAAATGTTAGCAACTGCCAGCGATGACAAAACTATAAAACTTTGGAATTTAGATGGTAGCTTAATCAAAACTTTGACAGGTCATACTGAAAGGGTAACTCGTATCAGTTGGAGTTCAGACAGCAAAAATATAGCATCCGTAAGTGAAGATAAAACCTTAAAATTATGGAGCATAAATAGCAATAAATCGCAAATTTGTAAAGGACATACTGATTATATTATGGATGTCAGCTTTAGTCCTGATGGTAAAATATTGGCAACGGCAAGCCTGGACAAAACTGTAAAAATCTGGCAACCTGATTGCAAAATTATTGCCAACTTTACAGAACAAGAAAAAGGAGCAATTAGTGTTAGCTTTAGTGCCGATGGTAAGATGTTAGCTTCTGGCAGCGATGACTATACAGCGAGAGTTTGGAGTTTAGAATCAGGCGGGGTAGGCGCAATTTTGCTTAATCAATTTAAGGGACATGGCGATCAGGTGACGAGTGTTAATTTTAGTCCAGATGGGAAGAATTTAGCAACAGCTAGCGCTGATAAAACTGTAAAAATTTGGCGGTTAGATGGTGATATTCCGCTGCGAAATGACGGTTTTATTGAGAGTGTAAATTTTAATCCTGATGGTAAAACTTTTGCTTCTGCTAGTGCCGATGGACAGGTGAAATTATGGCGCACTGATAAAACTCTTTTAAAGACGATAAAATTAGATAGTAGTAATAAGGTTTCATCTATTAGTTTTAGTCCCAATGGTAAGATTTTAGCGGCTGGCAGTTATGACAAAACAGTGACACTTTGGAATGCAGCAGATGGAACACAGCTTAAAAATTTAGCAGCACATAACGAAGGCGTGACAAGTGTAGCCTTTAGTCCAAATGGTAATATTTTAGCTTCTGGCAGCGATGATAAGACAATTAAATTGTGGAATATAGCTGATGGAAAAATGCTAAAAAATATTACTGAACATAGCGATGGCATAACAAGTTTAGCTTTCAGTTCTGATGGCAAGTTTTTAGCTTCTGGTAGCAACGATAAAACAGTTAAATTGTTTAACTCTGACGGCACTTTAGTTAAAACTTTAGAAGGTCATTCTCAGGCTGTACAGGCTGTAGCTTGGCATCCTAACAGCAAAATTTTAGCTTCTGCAAGTGCGGATAATACTATTAAGTTTTGGGATGCGGATTCTGGTAAGGAAATTCGGACTTTAACGGGACATCAAAATGCAGTAGTAAGTGTTAGTTTTAGTCCTGATGGAAAGATTTTGGCTTCGGGAAGTGCTGATAATACTATTAAGTTGTGGAATGCTACAGATCGTACGCTGATTAAAACTTTAATTGGCCATCAGGGACAAGTTAAAAGTATGGGTTTTAGTCCAGATGGGAAAATATTAATTAGCGGTAGCTATGACCAAACTATTAGTTTATCGAGTTTAGATTTAGATGATTTGTTGCGGCGGGGGTGCGATCGCCTCCAAGATTATCTCACAAATAATGTAAATCTAAAGGAGAGCGATCGCAACATTTGCAAATAGCCTGTCGGATCTTACACCAATATCAATAAAGGATTCGATCGCAGGGTGGGGGCGGGTTTTTTAGTCTTTGGGTATCCTTCAAAACTATTGGCGAACCCGCCCCTACAGGTTTTTGACAATAGTGTAAAATATTAGTATTACATCAGTATTACCAAAGACCTCTCACAGGCGCTTGTCCATTCCCGCAAACATTAGGTATGCCATTGGGAAAATCGAAACTCCCTTCAGATTGACTGTTCACCGCTGCGATCGTTTCTTGGCGAACCTCTCTGAACACCGGCTGAACATCAGTAGGTGATTCATTCACAACGTTTTCCTGATTCGGGCCTAAACCTGCACCCATAGGATTATTTTGGTAAAACGATCGCAAGTTAAAAGTTTGAACTGATTGGATTGTACCATCAACGACTCTCACTAATTGCCCGGCCCGCAAAGAAACGCGATCGCCTCTTCCATTCACCACCCGCGTAGGTTCAACCTCGGCATTATTATTTGTGAGAATGGCAAACAAAGCAACTTTTCGATCCGAACACTGCTGAATATACATCCCCGTACCCCTTGCTATCACTGATGCCTGGGGCGTTTTCACAGTCCCGCCGCCTTTTCCGGGACGAATCATACTCACAATTGTACCGTTATTGAGCTGGTATTCCCGCAAGCCTTCAGGGAACACAAAACTCGTAGATTCTCCCAATCTCACGATTGTATCTTGCTGTTTGAACAAGATTTCAGCTTTGGCAGTAGTATCGGTTGTGAGAATATCGCGAGGGATTAAGTCGGTTCTGGGGTTCGTCTTCGCACGAACCGCCGATGATTGGCGGGTGCGCGTCGCGCCGCCGTTCATCAGTTTGTATACTTCCCCTTGTTTAACTTGTCCTTGCTGGGCAATTATCTGACTTTGAGAAGTTGCGATCGCACTCCCCTCTGTTTCCATTCCGCTAGGAGAAAGTTGATTTGGCCCAATAGCCGAAGCTGCTTCAATGGCAGTTAAATGCTGGGAAAAACCAGCCCAAACCGCAGACGCAGCAAGTAAAAAAAACGAAAAACGTAAAAGCATTGGCTTGGTATCCATAGTTACTCCTCACACAGAATTGCTAAGATTATTGAGCACCCCTTGTGATTATCATGCCTTAATCTTGGCTTTCCGGTAATAGGCGGTACAAAAAAATCAATAAGTATTAAAATAAGTAAAAAGCTCTTCATGCTATGCGACTAATTCATACCGCCGACTGGCATCTCGGACGACGTTTTAGAGGTATTGACCGCACCCCGGAAATTGCCTCTGCTTTAGATCAACTGCTCAAACAAGCAATAACCTTAGAAGTGGATGCCGTTCTGATCGCTGGCGATATTTTCGACGTTCCCAATCCGCCAGCTTATGCTGAACGCATTGCTTATAAATTTTTCTGCGGATTGCAAGAAGCTGGTATTCCCGCGATCGCGATCGCAGGCAATCATGACTCCGCCTCGCGCACCGATAGTATCGCTCAATTGCTTGCCCATGTTGGCGTTCGTGCTTTGGGAAAACCCCGCCGCGCGGCAGATGGTGGCACAATTATTCTGAATACAAATAGCGGTAAACTCTGTGTGGGAGCCATGCCTTTTGCATCAGAACAAAGGCTTTTAGATGCTGATGCTTTCTGGC
This sequence comes from Kamptonema sp. PCC 6506, assembly GCF_000180455.1. NCBI lineage: Bacteria > Bacillati > Cyanobacteriota > Cyanophyceae > Oscillatoriales > Microcoleaceae > Kamptonema > Kamptonema sp. PCC 6506. The sequence goes on along the minus strand of NZ_CACA01000218.1, from coordinate 15,203 downwards.
ACAAAGATGATGTCGATCGCCGCTCTAGTTACCGAGAACTTGTTGCCGATCTCCTAGAAGATTTAACCAGCAATTTTCGGGATAATACTGTTAATATCCTCATGGGACATCTTAGCATTGATGGGGCTAGATTAGCTAAATCAGAAGCACCCTATTATACGCGAGATAAATATCTGCTTTCACCGCAAACTTTACCGCCAGAAGCTCAATATATTGCCCTGGGACACATCCACATTCACCAACGCATAGCTAAAAATTCTCCTGCTTATTATTCAGGTTCTTTGATTCAGTTAGACTTTGGAGAAGCCGAGCAAGAAAAGGGATTTGTTTTGATTGAATTAGAGCCGGGAAGTGCCGCCAAAGTAGAATTTAAACCCTTAATTTGCCAGAGACCATTAAAAGTGCTTAAATGTAATAGTGAAAACTTAGATAAAACTTTAGAAGCAAATCAATATCACCCCGGATTTTTGAAGGTAATTGTACAAATGCAGAGTCCTGAACTGGGACTAGCTGATAGAGTGCGCCAAATTTGTTCGCAAGCGCTGCTAGTGGAACCGCGGTATCCAGAATTACAGCAAGAAAGCCTGGCGGAAGTAACTAATATAGACCCAAATAAATTCGATCCGCTAGAAGAGTTTTGCAACTATTATCAGAACAAATTGGGAACAACACCAAAGCCAGCAGTCTTGGAGGAATTTGAAAAATTGTATAATCAACTGTTAACTGTTAACTGTTAACTGTTAACTGTTAACTGTAACAAACGTAAGGTGGGCGCTCGCCGACAAGCATCTTAGGTTATGACAAATACTTTTTGCGGCGAGCGCCCACCCTACTATCAATTACCAATTACCAATTACCAATTACCAATTACCAATTACCAATTATGCGACCAATTGAACTTTATTTAGAAGGATTTACTAGCTTTCGCCGCGAACAGCGTTTAGATTTTTCTGAACTCGATTTATTTGCCATTACGGGTGCAACAGGTGCGGGAAAATCTTCCCTGCTTGATGCCATGACTTACGCTCTTTTCGGTACTACAATTCGCAGTGGAAAACAAATAGGCGATCTAGTAAGTCAAGGGAGCGAAACTTTAAAAGTTAAGTTGCACTTTTCAGTAGGTAATGCACAGTATCGGGTGACGCGGAGGTGGCGATACCGCCCGAAAACTCCTGAAAATAAGGTACTGTTAGAAGCTTTTCAAAATGGTGAATGGGAGACTATAGAAACTAGCATTGATGCTGCTAAAAAAACTATTGAACAGGTTTTAGGGATGGATTTTGACACTTTCACGCGGGTGATAGTGTTGCCACAAGGTAAGTTTGATGAATTTCTTAAAGGCGACACGGCAAAACGCCGGGAAATTCTGCGCCAGCTAGCTGGATTTGAGATTTTTGAGCAGATGCGGAAGCGGGCAAATGAACTAGCTAAGTTACTTAAAGATGAACGAGAAATGGTGGAACGCCAACTGGCTGAATTAAATGCACCAGCGGCGGAAGAAGTACAAGAAAAGCGATTACATCTGATTAGTTTGGAGCAAGAATTACCGACTCTTAATCAAGCGGTTATGACTGCTCAGAAGATGTTAGACGAAGAAGAAATTTTATTTAATCAAATCATTCGCCTCAGAGATTTACACGCAGAATTAACTACTTTGAATGCTAAATCATCTGATATCGAAACTTTTGTACAACGGTTAGAAAGAGCGCAAATTGCTAATCATTTACAGGGAGACTGGGTTTTAGTTAAAGAAGCGCGAAACCAATGCGTAACCGCCCAAAATGCTGCACAGTTAGCCCAAAAGCGATTAATTGAAGCGCGATCGCAGTTGGCGGTACAGCAGCAGCAACTTGACGCAGCGAGAGCGAAGCAGGAAGCGATCGCGCCTCAACTCAAAGCTCGTGAAGATGCTCTCGCTGCTGGTAAAATATATGAAGAGCAGCGATCTCAACTGGAAAGAGAAGTCGCGATCGCCCAAAATACTCAACAGGAAAAATTTCGCTCTTTAAAGGCACTAGAGAAAGACTTGCAAGCTGCTAATAGCAAAATTCAGGGTGCTGGTTTTCAAGTCGCACAAGCAACAGCGTTGCTTTCACAGCTTTCCCCTGGAGGCAAACGTTTAGAGCTATTGAATCAAATTTCACCCTTATTGATGGAATTTCAGCTAATAGAAAAACAGGCGAAAACTGAGCAAAAGCAGTTAGCAAAAGCCGAGCAAGATTGGCAAATAGCCCAACAAAATTATGTGGAAACTACCTTACAGTTGGAAGTAGCGGAAGTATCCCTGAAAAAATGCCAATTCGACTTAGAAACGGCAGAAGCAGTTAATGTTGAATCGGCGCGTTTAGATCGTGTTGCTGCGGTGCGAATGTCGCTCAATGCTGGCGATATTTGCCCCGTATGCGGGGGCGTGCATCCAGAGAGCGATCGCCTCCCACCATTGCCGGAATCTAATATTATAGATGTAGCCCCTTTGCGATCGCGCTTTGCTACTGCTCAACAAGTATTTCAACAAGCTCAAATTACCACAACCGAAGCAAAAACAGCACTTTCTGGACATCAGCAGAAACAATTAGAACTTGCTCAGACGTTAAAATTAACACAGAATAAACTTGTTGAATTGCAGCAACAAGTTTATCGAGTTTTAGAAACTTCTCAATGGCAAGCGGAGGAATTAGAGCGAGAATTAGCAATACTTAAAGAGAGCGATCGCAAGTACCGGGAAGTCGAGCAACACTGGCAACAGGTATCAATTGAATTTGATAAAGCTCAACAAGCGTTCCAGTTTGCAGAAGCTACTTATTTAGGGAAACAAGCAGAAAATAAAGACGCGATCGCAGAAGTTAATCGCCGCCAAGAGCAGTTAAAAGAGGTGGCAACTAAACTCTATGAAATCACCGAAAATCAACCTTATTCTACTTTAGCAAAAGCTTTAGAAAAAGACAAGCAAAACTTAAATGAACTGCTGAAAGCTGCCGATAATTCTTATCAAACTGCCAATAACAATGTCATTCAAGCAGTAGAAAGATACCAACAAGCCACAGATGTTAATGAGCAAGCACTAGCTAAAAATGAACAGCTAAATATTGCCTGGGAGTCTAAACTCAAAACCTCTAATTTCACAGAGGAGACATTTATAGCAGCGGGTGCTGACGCTAAACAACAATCCGCATGGGAAACAGCTATTCGCAAACACCGCGACGCAAAAATTCAGCTAGAAACGCGGCTCAAAGATTTAAGCGATATTATCGGTGCAAAAACCACCGATGAAATAACATTGACACAACTACGAACTGCCAAAATTACTGCTGAACAAAAGTTTAAACAAGCTAACGATAGCCGTGCAGAATTATTAGCCTGGATTCAGGTAGCAGAACAGAATTTAGAGCAATCGGAAAGGATGTCAACCCAAATTACAACTTTAACAGAACACGAACAAACTTATCATACCTTAGCTCAGAATCTCAAAACTAATGAATTTCAAGCTTATATTTTAGAACATTTGGAAGCAGAATTAGTTGCCAGCGCTACATTAATTTTGCAAGAACTAACAGAAACTCGCTATGCTCTTAAAATTCAAGATGGCGAGTATTGGGTTGAAGATAACTGGAATGGCGGCGAACTTAGGCGCGTGCGAACTCTTTCCGGTGGTGAAACTTTTGCTACTTCTTTATCGATGGCTTTAGCTTTGTCAGAAAAGCTATCCCAAGGCGCTCAATTAGGTAGCTTATTCCTAGATGAAGGGTTTGGTACTTTGGATGCAGAAACCTTGGAAAGCGTTACTCAAATTTTGGAATCTTTGCGCCAGCAAGATCGTTTAATTGGAGTTATTACCCACGTTCGAGGATTGGGAGAGCGATTGCCTACACAAATTAAGGTTTATAAATCTCCCCAAGGTTCTAAAATAGAAATTGAAAAAGTTTAAAGCGGTTGCTATAGATGGATTTATTGATTCATCATGGCAACTTTAATTTACGATTAAGAATCCGATAAGATTTGCAACCTAATTGTCCGCTCGCCATCTCCCAAACCTACCTCGATCACTTCCCCTGAAATACTATCTAGGCAACTTAAAAGCAAGCGTAAATTAGGGGTACTCGCGCCAGTATCAACATATAACCGATCTGCTAAACCGCTTAAACGTTTCCAAACTGTGTAAAGTTTAGCCACAGTTTGCTCCAATTGAGCCGCCTGTTTCACCACATCAGCCGCCGTATTTAAACATCCTATTCGCAAAGCTTCTTCTAAAGCCATTTCCATATCTAAATGGGACTGATTTAAAGCTTGCACTTGGGCCGCTGCATCCAAATATTTAGATAAACTTCGCGCATCTGAAGTTAGCTGTTTAACAGTATCAACATCGGGATTTTCTGCGGCTTCTTTTTGAATTTCCACTTGATGAGATGGCGGCAATTTTTCCATTTCTCGAACTAAAGGCGCGAGAAAGCGGGGCGGAAGAGAACCCGTAGAGGCTTTTTCTTTGACTTCATCTGGTAACAATTCTGAGTTCATTGCTGTCCATTCATCGGTCAATTGGCGCACTTCGCGGCGGGTGATGCGATCGCCATTCGAGGCCGCATCCGTGACCATCTGCTGCACTTCTGGGGAGGCCTTGGCTGTTTCGATAAATGCCCGTTTACTGAAGTTTCTAATCGCATCTGTATTTAAATGTCCCTGTTCGATCAGGGTATCAGCACTGTTGGCTAATTCGATCAGGGAATAAGCTTGACTTTTACTGATTTCGCGTTCTTTTAGCCAGTTTAAAAAGCCAGTACCGCGTCCTTCGCCGCCTTTTTTCTCGCGATCGCGCACCACTCGCAGAATGTGCCCCCGCCAGATATCAGTTTGCAGATCGAAGCGATCGCACACTTTCCAAGCATTGTCAAGCTGCTCTTGAAAATCAAACTCTGGAAGCTCTGAGTCTTCGGGATCTGGCAGTTGGAAGTTGAGGTCGGTGAGGCCATTGAGGGCTTCAGCTAGGTCGTTCGGTGTTTGAGGGACTTCAGGCATTACAGAGAAATTGGGGAATGCGATCGCGATATAGATTTTACCAGACTTTCCCCTGATTTTTTAATTAATTCTCCTTAACTTGCCTTCATCTGTACCCGATCGCTTTGCCTAACAGGAATCTCAATCACAAATTCTGCACCCCGATCTGGCTGCGAAAAACACATCAACTCTCCCCCATGCTTATCCACTACAATCTGATAGCTAATAGATAAACCCAATCCCGTACCTTCACCCACAGGTTTAGTTGTGAAAAAAGGGCTAAATAGCCGATTTCTTACATCGTTCGTCATCCCCGGCCCATTATCTTTAATACAGATTCTCACCCAATCACGATTCAGCATACAAGTACAAATCGTAATCGTACTAGGCTGATTTTTAATTTCCTCCGGGCTGCGTTCTTTATCATAGTAATTCAAGGCATCAATTGCATTGCTCAGTAAATTCATAAATACCTGATTCAACTGACCGGCATAACATTCTATTTTAGGCAAATCCCCGTATTTTTGAATGACTTGGATAGAGGGACAATCTGGTTTAACCTTGATCCTACTCTGCAAAATCATGAGAGCGCTATCAATTCCCTCATGAATATTAACTGGTTTGATCTCAGCTTCGTCAAGGCGGGAAAAGTTCCGCAACGTCAGTACAATCTTACGGATACGTTCTGCCCCCACCATCATCGAAGACAGCATTTTAGGGAGATCCTCTCTGATAAATTCTAGCTCTATTTCCTCAATTAAAGCTTCGATTTTACGGTAATTATTGGCCTCAATCTGGTAAAGGTTGATTAAATCTAATAGCTGTTGAGTATACTGATTGACATAAGTTAAATTGCCATAGATAAAGTTAACAGGATTATTAATTTCGTGGGCAACACCCGCAACTAATTGTCCTAAACTAGACATTTTCTCAGTCTGAATAAGCTGAGCTTGAGTGCGCTGTAAATTTTGCAGTGCCAATTCTAATTCGATGGCTTTTTGTCGCTCTCGTGCTTCTGATTGCCGTAATTTTTCCTCTCTTTCTTGGCGAGAGCGCTCATTTTCCTTTAACTGTTGTACATGGGACAATGTTTTGTTAATTGTAATTTCTAAATCCTGAAAATTTATCGGCTTAGTCAAAAAATCAAAGGCCCCAGCGTTCATCGCCTTTCTAATATTTCCCAAGTCTCCATAAGCCGATATAACTATTGTTTTGACTAGGGAAGCTATCTCATTCAGCTTCCCTAACAACGCGATCCCATCCATAACTGGCATATTAATGTCAGTCAAGACAATATCTATATCGGGTTCTTCTTGTAACTTAGCGAGGGCTTCTACGCCATTATATGCAAAAAAAACTTGATATTCTTCGGCACGAATTTTTTTTCTAAATCTCTGGGAAATTAGAGATTCTAAATCTGGCTCATCATCTACAAATAATATTTTTGCTGGCATATTAGGCTCTTAAGAAGGGGCTAGGGGCTAGGGACTAGGGACTAGGGAAAGAGGAAGAGAGGAAGAGAGGGGGAGCGGGGGGGCGGGGGGGCGGGGGGAGATGGGAAGATGAGGAAGATGGTAATTAGCCTGTCTTCCATTAGCTAGCAATTAGCAATTAGCAATTAGCGATTAGCCATTACCAATTACCAATTACCAATTACCAATTACCAATTACCCATTACCCATTACCAATTACCAATCATTAATTTATGCTAAGATTAACTATTTTATTTTTGAGCGCGTCAAAATTAACAGGCTTAGTGATATAGTCATCAGCTCCATAAGCTATTGCAGTTTGGTAATTTTTCTCATCTTCATAAGCAGTAATCATAAAAACTTTTAGATCGGTAAACTTTTCTTTAATGATTCTGAGCAATTCTAGCCCATTCATTCCTGGCATATTAATATCCGACAAAATCAAGACAATAGAAGCTTCTTCGTGGTTTTCTAAGTAGTCTAATGCAGCCTCTGCTGACAAGGCAAAACTAAAATTAATTTGCCCTGCTTTGATTTCTTTTCTAAACTTTTGCTTGAATAAAGACTGAATATCTTCTTCGTCGTCTACAACCATTACTTTCATTTTCTTAACTCCTTAACCCTCGCTATGTTTTTTGGCAATGTGATTATAAACTCTGTGTAATTACCTATTTCTGTTTCGACTTTTAGTTCTCCGCGATGTTGCTGGACGACAACATCGTTACTGATAGACAGACCTAGACCAGTACCTTCCCCCGCTGGTTTTGTAGTAAAAAAGGGATTGAAAATTTTATCGAGTACCTCTGGTTTTATACCTGGGCCATTATCGAAAATACGGATTTCAATCCGGCCGTCCAAATTTCTAGTTTTCACCTTAAGTAGAGGTGAAAACCCTTCCGGCATTTCTTGTTTCTCTTTATGAAGTGCATAGCAAGCATTACTGATAATGTTAAGAAAAACCCTACCTATGTCTTGTGGTACGACCTCTACCTCCCCAATTTCATTGTCATATTCGGTTTCTATCGTAATGTTAAAAGCATCTTCCTTAGCTCGCATTCCGTGATAGGCTAGATTGATATATTCTGCCAATAAACTATTAATATCTGTGGCTTCCCAATGGCCGCTTTGTCCTCTTGAATGCAAAAGCATATTGCCAACAATTTTGTCGGCTCTTTGACCGTGTTGATTAATTTTTTTAAGATTTGCTTGCAGATCGGTTAATAGCTCAGAAATATATTCCCTTGTATCCGGTTCTAAGCGTTCTCCTTGATTTTCCAGTTCTGCAAATAGTTCTTCGGTTAATTCAGTAGAAACTTCTGAGAAATTGTTGACAAAGTTTAAAGGGTTTCTGATTTCGTGGGCAATTCCTGCGGTTAAACTGCCCAGAGAAGCCAGTTTTTCTTGAACAACAATCTGATTTTGCATAGCTCTGAGATTTTCTTCGATTCGCAGGCGCTCTTCAATTTCAGTCTGTAATTGCTCTACAGTATGAGTGAGTTCAGATGTCCGCTCTTCGACTTTGATCTCTAGTTCCTCATTAGCTTTTTGCAGGGATTCCTCGGCTTGTTTGCGATCGCTGATATCGCGCACGATCGCCACATATTCTTGCAGATCCTGATTGGAAAGGGAAGCATCTTGGGAAAATCGGTCGGAGATCGCAACTTCCAGAATGCGGGAACTACCATCGGACAACTTGAAAGTTTGTTCGCTACGGCTGAGCCACTGCTCCGGCTGAGCCCCTAATCCGGGTAAAAATTTCTTTAGGTGAGACCCAATTAGCCCAGTAGCATCTATTCCGAAAATGCTTTCAGCAGCGGGATTAGTCTGACAAATTACACCATTTTCATCCAGCACGACAATAGCATCTAGGGCAATGGTAAATAGCTGTTCTGCTCCCTCTCGTGCTTCATCCATTGAGACGACTTGGGGTAAACTCGTCCAGCAGGCGATCGCCACCGCCACAAAAGCAACTGTCACGAGTAGCACTACCAATAAATTCAAGCCAACAGTAGAGTTAGCATATAATTTGAAGCCAAAAATCCAGCCGATCGCAACGGCGCTAACGATCAGTAAGATTAAAACTACAACCTGAGACGCTACAAAATCTGGGATTTTGCGCTGGCTGCTGTTGCGGTAACGCCGAATCCACCAGGAGGGATGGAAAGGTGCAAAAGCAATACGACTCATCCCTGCCTCTACTGCTAAAACGGCAAGGGGAAAAAACAACCCAATGATAAAGTCTTGCCAACCCCAAGCCAAGCCTCCCACGACTAGAACCACCGCATCTACTACGAAAAAAGCAAGAGACCACCAAGGCCAGCGAATTTCGGGTCGATCCCGCCGCAGCCACAGTGAGAGATGGAACATCATCAGGCAGACAACTAAGCCAACATTAGTAATCGCCACCAGCCGAGGCACATTTCCCCAAGCTAGACAGATTAAACTGAGAACCAAAACAAAGACCAGCCCAAATCCAAATACGCCCCGTCGGGATACAACTGCGAATGTGGGCGAAATATGTCCATCTACGGCAAGTTGGTACAACATACGGGGGCAGTTGGAAACAATTGTCGCGCAACTTAGAAGACAGCTAGCCACTACTAGAAAGGTGACAAGGGTGGGAACCCAAGGCCCCCATAATACCTGACAGGCAGCTAATACATTTAAGAATACGTCATCTTTCAGGCCAGGAGCGGTGGCCAAGCGCATCAGTACCCAGGAACCTCCCAAAATTACAGGTAGCATCGCCACTGCGGAAATTTTGAGAAATTGCAAGGTTTTAGTCGGGTTGCGGCTATCAGCTACGAAACTGGCAGTGGAGTCACAGCAGTAGAAAATGTACGTACCAAAGTAAAACCACTTAGCCCAGTCAATAAAGGTGAATGCTGGCCAAGTCGCGGGGAAAAATCCGGGACTGTTTGGAGAAAAAGCTAACCAGAATAGACCATGAATGGAAAAAACGGATAATACGCCCACCGTTGGCAACACAAAAAAGGCGTGCAGAATACTTAAGGCGCGGGTGCCGCTGAATGTCAGAATGAAGGTTATAAGTGTGAAGGTGATATTTAATAAAGTTTCAGGACAGCTAAAACCTAAACTATTGAGGTTGACTTTGATTAGTTGGGTTAGTACGATCGCAGAAATTGGCAGTGTTGCTACCCAGCTTAAAAGGTAGCCGATCGCTGCATAGCTTCCCAGACCTGGATAATTTTTTAGCAGTCTGGCGGTATAGTTGGGTGTTCCCCCAGCCATATCTGGGAAATACTCGCCGATGCGTTTTACCTGTAGATTGAGCATCATGCCCATAAGAATACCGGGCAACCAGATAAAGATGGCGCTAGGCCCCATGCTTGCTTGGATGACTGTGGCGATCGTAAACCAATTGGCATGACCCGTAAGACCAAAGCCGGATGTTTCGATGGCACTCAGGCTTCGGGGGAGGCGCATGAGCGATCGCCTGTTAAGATTTTCTCTTGAGGAAGGCTGAGTTATTTGTGACTGGTAGCCGTTTTCTGTCTGGTGTCGGATGTCTGTCGCCATCAGTTTTACCTGTTATTTTTTGGATGTTGCAGTTGCTACCCAGATATTCAGTTTTATAGTTATAGAGTTAAATTTTCTGTTAAGTATTTTTGCTAGTTTCTTGCGATCGGCAGAGCCCTGATTGCTATTATCCTAACCCAAGTTTTTAGCTATTTCTGAAAAATAATCGCCATAGGTTCCCTTGAATGATGATGTGTTTTTTCTGGGACTTGCTCTCACCCGATTAAGTCGTTCGGTTTTGGGGACTTGGGATATTACAAAGAAATTGGAGGAATGGGCGAGATTATTGCACGCTTAAATATTTTTGTCAGCAAATTGCTTTAAATTAGGAGATATTGATTTAAAATGAGTTTATGTTTCCACAGAGTTAGCAAAATGCTGAACATTACTAAGAGTTATGTGGTTGACGAAAATCAGCAACCTATTGCTGTCCAAATTCCCATTGCCGAATTTGAGCGCCTTGAAAAAATCTTGAGAATCCTCAATTGGAAAGAAATTGAAGCCGATTATGATTGGATTAACAGCGACTTGGGGCGCTTGGGAAAATATGAACCCTACGAATGGGAACCGGGAGAATTAGGGTCAGGTAAGCCTGTAAAATATATTGAAGGAGTCGGATTAGTAATACTTGACGAATGACAATTACTTCATTATATTTTGGGGACATTGTAACCGCATAATTCCCCGAACAAAACCCTAGAGGCCGCGAACAGGAAGGTTATCGACCTGCTATTATTGTAGGTTTACCAGCTACTTTAGGAGTACCTCGTTTTGAGGTGGTAATCGTAGTACCGATGACAACAGATAGAGGGCAAAGATGGGCGAATGTTTCCCCTGATTTGTATCCACGATTTCCAGCAGGTACAGGGGGATTGCGTCAGGCTTCTATTGCTTTGTTGGATCGAATTCGGATGTTAGATATAACACGAATTTCTGAGTATTGGGGTCGTCTGACACCTGAACAATACGAACCAATTTTGAACGGCATTCACAGGATGATTGGATATTGATTATTAAGGTTTATGGTGAAATGAGATCGTTTTTTAGTCGTTCGCACTTCTATTTAAACATTCCCATCACCTAAATCATCCACCGAATAAAGCACTTGCTAACCAGCCAATTATCGCCACACTCAAGGAAATTATTAATAACATTACTAACAACAATCCCCCCAATAATGCACCCACAAACCACCAGTTAACGGCTGTCCCAGTCTGAGGTGAACCTAAATGCTCCTCTAGCAATTCTAAGTTTTTGATATTAGATTTCCAGGCTACATCAAATAAATCTCCTACTACTGGAACAGTACCCGCAAAGGTATCTACAATAACATTAGAAACCATTTGCACCAGTTTTTCCTGCGATAGTCCCATTTGAGCGGCTGTCACTATCATATAAGCTGAGAAAACCATTGCTACAAAATCGCCGCCTCCGGGTACAATTCCTAAGATGGGATCGATTCCAATCCGATATCTTGTACCAGGGATACCAATTGCATTGTCAAGTAAATGGCTAATTTGCCGAATCCGCCGCAAATTAGCAAGGTGGGATGGGTGAGGAGGGTTAATAGGTGAAGGTTTTCTGGGAGTCATAATTAATTTTGGATTTTGGATTTTTTAGCGTTGAATTTATAAAGGGTTTGACAAACAATTTAGGAACCTAAACCTTAAACTTACACACCGCACATAACCTCTAACGTTTACAAATAGAACCTATCAGCGGTCGCGTGCATTGGGGTTGTTAGCTTATTGGTCTCTACTAATCTAAACTAACTAGAGCCTAATATTTCACAACTAGAAGTTTGGCACAATTTGTACGACTGACGGTAAAAATCTAGTTCTTGCTCCAAAGCCGAACGTGGAGGAGCCTCCAATTTGCCTGAAAGAAGTATTTTTAATTCCTCATAGAGCTCACATACCGCAATCATAACAAGTAAATCACTGGTGATAACACCACAAAATCTTTGATTACGCATATCTATTTTCACATATATAGCGGTATCGGGTTTAATCAAGAGCCAAGTAAGACAATGATAGTTATTATCTGAATCTATACCTACCCAATCAGACGGGGCAGGTTGTGCCACCCTCCCTTCCTCAAAAAGCTTCTGAATAATAACTTGTTGTTCAAGAGAAAGCCAATATGGAAATTGCTGTTTACCATCATCAAAAATGAAAGCAGGATCGAAAATCTCATCAAATGGTAGATCGCCACGCTCCTGTGATTCGTAAAAGTGTTTTTTAATAAACCAAACTTCAACAAAGTATGTTAGTAAATCCAACCCTCTATATTTAGGGTCAAGATATTTGGATGTGATCCGTAGTAAGGTTTTTTTAAAGTAGTCAAACAGAGCATTTTTCTGATTGTCTCTCCTGATTTGCTCTGGTTTATTATGACTAGAACCGTCAAACTCAACACAAAATTCTACTTCGTACTTTGAATTAGTAACTAGAAAGTCTGTATGAGATTGCAGTGCAAATCGAAAATCATTGTCTGACAAACCACTTTTATTTACAGGTAATATGTCTGCTAGACGCACTTTGGAGAAAACATGAGCGTTGTAAGGCTCGCAGACAGCCCGCAGTTTCTCATAGGTGATTTCTTCGTAGCGATCAAGGAAACAGTTACTCATTTTTTCTTAAAGCAAGACCTACATTTTACAGCAACTTAATCTCAAACTCTGACAGAAACGGTGCGATCGCTCACTTCAACAACGCTGTCTTTGCGCTAAAGTGCAACAACATACCTAAAAATTAACCCCCTGAAAATTCAGGGGGAAAGAAGCGATCGCACAGGCAATAGGAGTGAATTTCCTATCGCCTATCAATTACTGCTTCGCTTCAGTAAAGTCAGCGTCAATCACATCATCAGGGGCGGAACCGCCACCAGTTGCGCCACCACCAGGAGCACCAGGGCCACCAGGGCCGCCAGGGCCGCCATCACCACCTGCTTGCTGATAAAGGTTGCTGCTAACAGCATAGAAAGCTTGTTGCAGTTCCGTCGTCAGCGTCTTGATGCGATCGTCATCTTCCTTCGCGATCGCATCTCGCAAGTCCTTAATCAACCCTTCAATCTTAGTCTTATCAGCAGCAGGAACCTTATCACCAAGTTCAGCTAACTGCTTCTCGATTTGATAGGCTAAAGAATCAGCTTGATTCTTGCGATCGATCCGTTCGCGACGTTCCTTATCAGCAGTAGCATTCGCCTCCGCTTCCTTCACCATCCGCTCAACTTCATTGCCTGGTAAAGTAGAAGCACCAGTAATGCTAATAGACTGTTCCTTACCAGTACCTTTATCCTTAGCAGCCACATTCAAAATACCGTTAGCATCGATATCGAATGTCACCTCAATTTGAGGTACGCCACGAGGTGCAGGAGGAATGCCATCTAAGCGGAAAGTTCCCAGACTCTTGTTGTCGTTAGACATTTCCCGTTCGCCTTGCAGAACGTGAATTTCCACGTTAGTTTGGCCATCTACAGCAGTCGAGAAAGTTTCCGACTTCTTAGTAGGAATGGTGGTATTACGGGGAATAATCTTCGTCATCACACCGCCCAAAGTTTCCACACCCAGAGACAGCGGGGTAACGTCAAGCAACAAGATATCTTTGACTTCACCGGAAAGCACACCTGCTTGAATAGCAGCACCAACAGCCACCACTTCATCCGGGTTAACAGTTTGGTTAGGTTCCTTACCCAAAATCCGGCGCACCAGTTCTTGAACTGCGGGGATACGAGTAGAACCACCAACTAGAACAACTTCATCGATCGCAGCCTTATCTAACTTAGCGTCGCGGAGAGCATTTTCAACTGGGACGCGACTGCGGTCAATTAAATCTGCACAAAGTTCTTCAAATTTGCCCCGCGTCAAAGTCATGTCCAAATGTTTTGGGCCATCTTGAGTCGCGGTAATAAATGGCAGGTTAATTTCAGCTTGAGTAACGCTAGAAAGCTCAATTTTCGCTTTCTCTGCCGCTTCAGTTAACCGTTGCAAAGCTTGTTTGTCTTTGCGGAGGTCAATACCTTCAGCTCTTTGGAATTCTGCGGCGATATAATCGACAATTTTCTTATCGAAGTCATCACCACCTAAGTGAGTATCCCCAGAAGTTGCTAATACTTCAAATACGCCATCGCCAACTTCTAGCACTGATACGTCAAACGTACCGCCGCCTAAGTCAAATACAAGGATAGTTTCATTGCTCTTTTTATCTAAACCGTAAGCAAGAGCGGCGGCTGTCGGTTCGTTGATAATCCGCAGCACTTCAATCCCAGCAATGCGGCCAGCATCTTTGGTAGCTTGACGCTGAGAGTCATTGAAGTAAGCAGGGACAGTAATTACAGCTTGGGTGACAGTTTCGCCCAGGTATTTGCTAGCATCTTCTACGAGTTTGCGAAGCACTTGAGCAGAAATTTCTTCTGGGGAAAGTTGCTTACCGCGTGCGGGAATGTCCAGCTTCAGGCTATTACCGACATTGAGGACTTTGTAGGAAACTTCAGTAGTTTCGTGGGCTACTTCGTCCACCCGACGACCAATAAACCGCTTGACAGAGTAAAAAGTGTTTTCGGGGTTCATCACCGCTTGACGCTTGGCGATTTGTCCCACTAGCTGATCGCCATTTTTGGCGTATGCGACTACAGAAGGAGTTGTGCGACCCCCCTCGGCGTTGGCAATGACGGTGGGTTTACCGCCTTCCATAACTGCGACGCAGGAGTTAGTCGTACCTAAGTCAATTCCAACTACTTTTCCCATAGGGGTGTTCCGGCTCCAATCACTACAAAAATTTTGGCTATCTATCTACCCGATTTGCGGGTGGTTTGGGACTGCAACTTTCACCCCGTAGGGTGTATCGGCAGTTAATCCAGCTTTAATACAGTCTTAGATAGGTGACATATCTATATACTGTGGGCGTTTCGAGCTTTGATGAAGGTGTGTTTACCGAACCTGGACAGGGACGGTTAGACTACTTACTGATTGCTTTCGCCACAGCTTTAGACTGCTGAATGTTTACTCTTACTAATGTAAGGGGAGCGATCGCTTTGGACATGGAGGCAAACCGTATCTGTCTGGTTGTATTTGCCGTCGTAGGTGAGGAAGAAGGAAGAAGGAAGAAGGAAGAAGGAAGAAGGAAGAGGGAAGAAGGAAGAAGGCATTAGTGTCAAATTAAGCTCAAACCCGCCAGGGGTTAAACCCCTGTCTAATAACTT
>NZ_CACA01000219.1:0-34090 GCF_000180455.1 Kamptonema sp. PCC 6506 | reverse complement strand
CCCCTAGCCCCTAGCCCCTAGCTACAGATGCAAACTCAAAAGTTTATCAATCCAAATTGGGTCATTGCTTGGGGGCCAGCAGCGCGATCGCAGCCTGCTACCTGGGCAACTTCCGGTTTTGCGGCGATCGCAGTCCAGCCAACCTTCAGTCCTAGTCAGCGATTTGTGCTGGTGGGTGACTGCTGCTTCGATCGCTCAGTTCTACTCAAACAACTGACTAACGCAGATGGATTGAGCGATCTGGCGATCGTCGGGCAGCTATGGGAACAGTGGGGTACTGAAACACTGAGCTTGCTTGAAGGGCAGTTTGCCATTGTTATCTGGGATCGAGAACAACAAACCTTGTGTCTGGGGCGCGATCGCGTCGGGGCCAAAACGCTCTACTACACGACGACGGGAACGACTAGCTGGGTTGCGCCTCGACTGCGATCGCTCAATCTCTATCATCCTCAAGAACTCGACCCGATCGCTTTGCGAGATTATTTGTGCTGTGCGTTTGTACCCGGAACGCAAACGCTCTGGCAGGGAGTGCGAGAGTTACGGCCCGGTAGCTACCTGTGCTTACCGGTGGCCCAGCCACAGCGCTACTGGCAGCCGCAGGAGCAAATTACTAACGCCGATCGCCCGATGGAATGGCACGCTGGGCAGGTGCGATCGCTGTTGGAACAACTGGTACAGCAGGCGCTTCCGGCTGACAAACCAGTGGGAGCATACCTTTCAGGCGGTATTGACTCAAGCTGCGTGACCGCGATCGCAGCGCGGCTGCACGATCGTCCGGTTCATACTTTTTCGATTCACTTTGGCGCGGAGTATCCGAGTGAGATTGAATTTGCCAACATCGTAGCCGCACATTGTGGCACTGAACACCATATTTTAGAAGTTTCGCCGCAGCACATTTGGCAGTTGCTACCGGAAACGCTGGAGGCGATGGACGATCCAGTGGGGGAAGGCTTGACTGTGCCAAATTTGCTGCTAGCGCGATCGGCAAAGGAATTTGTGGATGTGGTGCTTAATGGCGAAGGCGGCGATCCCTGCTTTGGTGGGCCGAAAAATAAGCCGATGCTGCTAAATAGTTTGTACGGTTCGATTCATGGTGAAGGCGATGCGATCGCAGCTTACTTGACTTCTTTTCAGAAATGTTATGTCGATTTGCCGCGTTTGCTAAAGCCAGAAGTCTGGAATCTGGTAAAGGATGCGCCTTCCGTCTTTGGTGAGGAATTGCAACGGACAGAAACCACCTTTTTGAATCGACTGATGCGGCTAAATATTGAGTTTAAGGGAGCCGACTACATTTTAACCAAAGTGAATAATTTAACCACTGCTGCCGGATTGGAAGCGCGATCGCCCCTGTTCGATCCGCGCATGGTGGCGCTGAGTTTACAAATTCCCCCAGAATACAAGCTTTCCGGCGCACAAGAAAAAGCCGTCCTCAAAGCTGCTGTCGCCGATTTGCTACCCGATGCGATCGTCAATCGTCCGAAAAGCGGCATGGTAATGTCAATGCAGCAGTGGTTTTTGACGCATTGGCAGCGACAGGCGCGATCGCTGCTGCTGAATCGACGGGCTGCGATCGCGCCCTATCTCAATCAAGCGCTGATCCGGGAGTGGCTAAACTATCGCGGCGAAGTTTTTCCCCGCTATGGGTTGAAACTGTGGTTGCTGGTGACGCTGGAAATCTGGTTACAAGTGAATCGTCGTTAGGGTTATGATGTTAACAGGAGATAATGGTGCAGTTCCAATGACACAAGTTCTCTCAAGGGAAACTCTTGAACGGCGAGTAGTGCTTAACGGCACATGGGAGCAATTTAAGTTAATCCAGAAGGCTGTGGAAGATTCGCCCAAAGTGAAATTATCTTTTTTTGCAGGTGCGATCGAGATACTTATGCCGGGATTCGAGCACGAAAATTTTTCTGAAATTGTTGGCTACCTAGTGACAACTTTTCTGCTGATGAGAGGTGTCAAATTTTACCCTTCCGGTTCGATGACGCAGGAGAAGACGGGAGAAGCTTCAACTCAGGCAGACAAATCGTTTTGTTTGGGGGAAGTTAAATCGATTCCCGATTTGTCTATTGAGATAGTTTATACCAGTGGAGGATCGCGCAAGCTAGCAAAATATCTAGCTCTGGGCGTGCCAGAAGTGTGGTTTTGGGAGGATGGCACGTTGCGACTTTATCATCTGCGATCGCATGGTTATGAAGAAGTGGTTCGGAGCGAACTTTCAGGATTGGAAATGCTGGATATTGACCTGCTAAAACGCTGCATTTTGATGGGCGAGACTAATTTTGCTGAAGCGGTGCAGGTTTTCCAGCAGGGAATCTCGATTGTTTGCGAATGAATTGATTTAAGTCTGGCAGTTGCGTAATTCCTGTGACAATTTCAGTCTTTTTTAGGGGAGATGAATCTGATTACAAAGTTTGAAAACACGCCCTAACCAAAACTATCGGAGATAAAAACATAGCCGCCACCATACCCTACAGAATTATCCACTAATATTAAACCGTCATTGCTCTGCGGATCGCCACTTTGAGCAAGTCCATAGTTGACGACGCGCAACAACCGCTGCGGCGTAAACGATTCCAATTCAACAAAATTACCTGCATCCAACCACGCTAGTTCTTTAGCTGTTAAGCTTTGCCTCACGGTGTCAGGTAATTGACGGGCTGTTTCTGCCATTGCCACTGATTTTTGCACAAATAGATTGCTGGTTTCTAAGATTTGACGGGGAGAAATACCTAAATCAAAAATCGTTACTGATTGATTCGCAAACCAGTCTGGATTAGTTCGCAATTGATGTACTAAACTTACTCCAGAAGGGCTAGCATCGTGCAGCGCATACACTTTTAAATCGGCATTGCGACGTAGCATTTCTATCACCGTCTTGAAGATGCTTCGGGGATAGCCGCTGATGCTAAGAATCGCACAGTTATTTTCAAAATGGACGTTATTGGCAATTAGGAATTGAGTGATTTCGTCACTGTCACAAACAATAGCGCGATCGAAACTGTAGGCGCTGACTTCGCGATCGATGCTAGCAGGCAAAGCATTTTGACGAGGGGCACGCAGCAGTTTTTCTAATCTTCCGTTCACCTTTTGCCAGCTTCGCAGCCACCGATCGCTTTGTGCGGCATTGACTAGAAATACTTCAGGAATTCCGTGTTGACTGCGTTTTTGTGAAATACTGATTCCGTAGGAAAATAGCCCTAACAAACTCATTGTAAGAATAGCGTTAATGATATTACCACTCCCCCATACCAACAAGCCCAAAAATAAGTAGATAAAAATCCACAACCATCGGGGAGTTGAGGCGCGAGTTTTAAGGCGTTTATCAATAAAATACAAAAACTGTTTGGGCGTGAAGAATAATATATTTTGGCTAGAAATATCTTCGAGCGCCTTCTTGAAAAATGGATCTGTGAATGCTAATTTTTTATCGGTGACGGTAGTGGGTTCAAACACAAATGGATGATTGCAATTCTTACAGCGACCTGAGTTATTAGTACGATCGCGCAAATTGTTGTCGGTTCCACACTGGACGCATTTCATTCCCATTTCAGTCTCCTGATTAATTTAGAAGATTTGCCCGTTTAACAAGATAGAATAGTCTTCTCGCTGCCGAATTAATCGATGATGGTTGCCTTCAATTAATACCTCCGCAGGACGAGGACGATGCAGAAAATGCGACGACATCGCATAGCCGTAAGCCCCGCTATCCAAAATCGCGATCGCATCTCCAATTTTAAGTGAAGGTAGCCAACAATTTCGTCCCAAATAATCTCGCGAGTAAGTCGTGTTACCGCAAATATCCGTTTGATATCGCGATCGCGTACTGTCTCCCAAGCTAGATTCATTTTCCCAAACTGCGATCGCTCGATAGCCGCCATGTACCGCAGGCACAGATAAATTTGCCACAGTCGTATCCACGCCAACAATTTGCCGATCGCATTGCCACTTTACCGAGACAACTTTCGCCAGCATTACGCCGCAACCTGCGATCGCGGCTCGTCCGGGTTCGATTACTAACTCGATCGGGTGCGATCGCGCAGTCAGCTTTTGAGTAATGGCTGTACCAAACTCCCTCCAGTCAAAGGCCGCACCGCCTCGATAGGGATAGCCAAATCCACCACCAAAATCGAGCGATCGCCAATCAGGAAGCTGTTGGGCGATGGCTACGACGCGATCGATCGCGTCTATAAACGCACTGGTGGCGTTAGTCCCCGTCCCCCGGTAGAAGTGCAGTCCAGTAATTTTAAACCCATGCTGCTGTGCGATCGCGTTGGCCTTGTCAAATTCTGCGGGACGTACCCCAATACGGCTGTCTCCCGTTAATTCCGGTGAGTTGAGGCGCAGTCCGATTTCGGAATGAATCGATCGCGCTTGACTGCGGGAACAATCGCAAAAATCGTGAAGTTGCGACAGGCTATCGAAGTTGAATCGATTGATGTTCCAGTCGAGCAATTGCTGAATATCAACCCGGCTGAGGTTACTGCCAGTGTAGACGATGCGATCGCTCGTAAAACCAGCTTTCAGTCCCAAAAACACATCGCCCGGTGTATTCGCGTGTAGCCCCCAGCCAGCCTGCTGAATCAGTTGTAACAGAGCAATATTGCCGTTGGTGACGCTAGCAAAATGAAACTGAACCTGCGGATAGTCAATCGATCGCGCGATGCGATCGAGCGTCTGACGCAAGCGATCGCCCTGATACACATACAACGGAGAACCGTAAGCTGATAGCAATTCCTGCGCCAATGCTTGCGAGAATGGTGGCGAATGTATTTTAGCTTGCTCCTCAACCACAGATTCGCTCATTGCCGACTCCTTCGATACTTCCAAATCCTTTGCCCGATCGCAGGTGGTAGCCAAAAAACATGATCCAGCGATCGCTTAACCGGAATTTCTCCTAAAACTTCGGTTCGCCATGCCTGCCACATCAGCAGCAGCCAAAGATTATTACCAATATAGCGATCGCGCATAGCAATTCCAAGTCCTCCAGATAGCATCGCGTCGGCTAAATAAGGCTGCCAGCGATTTTCAGACCGCAACACATTCGGATTCAGCCACCGGCCGATCGCACCCCAAAACTCGCGATAGTACCAAACCTTTAACGGAACGCCCATCCCGCGCTTTTCGCGCCAGACAATTTCCGGGGGCAACCAGCGATCGGCCGCTTTTTTGAGAATGTATTTTTCGCAAGCGCCTTGCAGCAAAAGCTCTCCAGGTAATTGAAACGTCCAGGCCGTCAGGTCGGGGTCACAAAATGGCGATCGCACCCATAACCCATGTGCAAACCCTAATGCTGTTGCCCTGGGCTGAATATTTTGTGCGCCTTTAAGCATCAGCGAAGCTCGTCTAAGCCTTGCCAGCAAAGAAGGGCAGGCTGCCGTTGCGATCGCATCTTTTAAATAAACGCTCAAATCGCGATCTTGAATTTGGGCTAAGAGTGCGGGTGAAAATATATGCGATTCATATCCATAAAATCGCTGAAATGTCCGCAAATACTGCTGCTCAAAGGTTTCCCCTGCGGTAGGATGCTCCCGATCGTAAACTCCGTTGGCAATCAAGGGTTTGTTCGTCCATCCAGCAAATAGCTGATCGCCATTCTCGCCGTTGAATATCACCCGCACGTCTTGCGCCGCTGCTTGTTTGAGTAAGAATAGCGGGCCAGTTGTGCCATCTCCATAGGGCAAATCCAGGGCTTTAGCGGTCGCTCCTAGCGCCTGTAACAGGCGATCGCCTGTTGCTACCACTCGCACCAGCGGAATCTGTAAAAAGTCCGCTACCTGCTGAGCATAGGGCAATTCTGAATAGCCTTCTACGCCAAAATCGAGGCTATAGGCCCGCACCTGCAAACCCGCCTCAACCAGCAACGCCGTCACCAGTGAAGAATCTATGCCACCTGAGAGCAAAACGCCAACGGGTTCATCGATCGGCAAATCTGCCACCTGTCGCGCGATCGCCTGCTGTAAAAGCACTCGCAACTGCGCGATCGCCTCGTCTTCACGCCGCAGTAGTTGGGGCGCTTCCTGCCAAGCGGAGTGCAGCGATCGCACCTTTGGCAAGGACATCGCATTCCCATCTGCCACTTGCCAAATCATCTCGGTTCCCGCTGCTACGGATGCAATTGACTCGATCGGCGTTAGTGGTGTGGGTACGTAGGAAAAACAAGCATAGCTGTGTAGAGCGATCGCGCTAACTTGAGGAGAGGGAATCAGCGGTGACAGCAGTTGCAGGCGCGTCGCAAACCAAATTGTTTCTCCTAACTGCATCCAGTACAGGGGTACTCGCCCAAACGGATCGCGCCCTAGTCTTAGCTGTCTCGCTTCCACCGCCACCCAAGCATCTCCCGGCAAATCGGTTGGCTGCTTGCGCCCACAAGCATTAAGTGTCACTTGGTTAGCATCGATCGCCGAAGTAGATGCGATCGCCCACTCTAATTGCGTGTCTGTCTCAGATAGTTGGCACTCTCGGATGCCATAGTCAGGTACTAAACGTCGCAGCATTTCAGTACGGGAAACGAAGCTATCCCGCAGGGAATCGCCCCGTCCCCAATAGCCTACAAACTGTGAAGGTTTACCGAGATCGCCCATCTACTGCACCGTAAACGGCTGAGTGCTGAGAATGCGCCCATCCAGCGACATCCGCACTTCCCAATTTCCTTGGGGGGAAGCAGAGTCGAGATTATAAAAGCAGTAGGTATTCCAAATCGGTGTAGCGATCGCGCGAGTTTGATACCGCCCTTGATGTACAGTTTGACCGCTGGGATCGATCCAGTCGCATTGCAGAGATAACTGACGATCGATCGGAGCATTTTTTAATGTAACTTGGTAGTAAACGCGGGGATTTGTTTGACGGCTGACTTGAGAGAGGTTGTCACCACTGGTTTTAGATAGAGCAATCCGGTCTTGTCCTGCAACAACTTGAGCGATTTGTTGCTGCCAATTTTGCCAAAACAGAACACCTAGAGCGATCGCTGCGATTATTACTGCTGTCGTGGCGATCGCGATCCAGCGGTTCCTTCGCTGGCGTTGTTCTAGCACTTTGCGACGCTGCAACTGCGCGATCGCATCTTCTAGAAGCTCGTCAGGAAGATTCAACTCTTGTAAAATTTCTCTTACTTGCTCTGGAGATAATTCTGACTCGCGCCGCTGCGATAACTTTTCGATCTCAGCGATCGCCTGTGCCAATTGAGTTTCGGTGAGTCGAGGTACCATAGACTTCGAGCGCGATCGCGTAAACGAATCTATAATATTCTACGCTTAATGTGCCACTTTTTCTATGACCGGAATCATCTATGATTAAAGCTAACTCTATTCGATTTTATCATGCTTTTCACTAATGCTTAATTTTAAGTTTCACAGGACTTACACTTATGGCTCCAGAAACCGGGTTTTTGAGAGCACCTGTGGGTTCTGGCGAAGTATTTTCGTAAAAAACCCGGTTTCTTTGGTTGGGTGCGTAATATCATGTCCGGCAAATTACTTACGATCTGATCTGTCATTGCGAGCGAAGCGAAGCAATCGCAGAGACTAGGCGATTGCTTCGCTTCGCTCGCAATGACAAGTATTTAACATGACAAGTATTTAACATGACAAGTATTTAACCGGACATGATATCAGTCCTGTCTCATTAGCCACTAACCATTAGCCACTAACCATTAGCCATTACGCATTACCAATTATGATCGCGGATTTTACCGATTACACGGATTACACGGATTAGTTAGAGTCACGATCGTTTAGTTTGTGAAATCAGAGTCATCTGTAAAATCTGTGTATCCCAATTACCCATTACCAATTACCAATTACCAATTACCAAATTATATGAAATTATTATTAATGTCAACATCAGTTGGATCGCTCGGTTCTGGACTAGGCGGCGGAGTCGAATTAACCTTATTTAATATGGCCTTTGAATTGAAACGTCGCGGCATAAAAATAGACGTTGTAGCTCCCAGTGGCTCCATTTTAACAGCAATTCCCGTCATCCAAATTGCCGGAGAACTCCAAACTCCTGCCCAAACTCAAGATCGCAATACACCGATTGTCATGCCGGGAGATTCAGTCATTGCCAATATGTGGGAATACGCGAGAAAAGTTCAAAATGAATATGATTTAATCCTTAACTTTGCCTACGATTGGCTACCATTTTATTTAACCCCATTTTTTAACATTCCTATCGCTCATGTGGTCAGCATGGGTTCCCTTTCAGAAACAATAGATCGCATACTAGAACAAATAGCAAGTCAATTTCCTGGTACAATAGGAGTCTGCACAGAAGCACAAGCAGCAACTTTTTCCTTTGCCAAGGAGTGCAGAATTTTGAGCAGCGGCTTTGACTTATCTTTATACCAATTTTGTCCTCAACCAGAGTTTCAATTAGCATGGTTAGGTCGTATTTCTCCCGAAAAAGGTTTAGAAGATGCAGTTGCAGCCGCTCAAATTACTGGTATTCCCCTTAAAATTATGGGAAAAATTCAAGATGAAAACTACTGGCAGAAAATTTGTGCAGATTACCCCCAAGCTCCGGTAAAATATTTAGGATTTCTGACAACAGCTAAACTACAAGCAGAACTCGGTAACTGTAAAGCGTTATTGATGACACCGCGTTGGGTTGAAGCTTTCGGGAATGTGGCGATCGAAGCTTTAGCTTGTGGAGTACCCGTGATTTCCTACCGCCGAGGTGGGCCAGCGGAGATTGTTTGCGATGGACAGACAGGGTTTTTAGTAGAACCCGACAGTGTAGAAGGATTGGTAGATGCGATCGCCCGTCTAGATGAAATTGACCGTCATGCTTGCCGACAACAAGCAGAGATAGAATACTCTCTAGAAGCTTTAGGTTCGCGCCTTGAAGATTGGTTCAAATCTATTTTAGATAAAACTTATGCACCGATCGCGTAACGCCGCCACGCCGCTAAGTAGGTGGACAAAAATAAACAATGACTAACTACGTTTTTTTATGTCCGACTATTTATCTTAGCGGTGACTTTACCGCCAAGACGGTTGCTGTACAACCATGTGTAAGTCCTATTAGATTGAAGGTTTGCTAAGCGTTAATTAAGGAAGAAAATAACTATGAGCAATGACACTTTAGTGCTTTTATCAAGTAGAGAATTGGAAAAAATGCGTAACGCCGGACGTTTAGCGGCGGAACTCCTTAACCATCTCGAACCAATGGTAAAACCAGGAGTTAGCACTCTCGAACTTAACGACGAAGCGGAACGCTGGACTTTAGCTCATGGTGCTAAAAGCGCACCTTTAGGCTATAAAGGATTTCCTAAATCTATCTGCACTAGCGTCAATGAAGTAGTATGTCATGGCATCCCCAATGCTAAACAAATTCTGAAAGAAGGCGATATTATTAATATCGATGTAACGCCAATTGTTGAAGGTTTTCATGGTGATACTTCTAAAACTTTTTTTGTAGGAAAACCTGCACCAAAAACAAAGAAACTGGTAGAAGTAACAGAGGAATGTCTCAGAAGAGGAATTGCGGAAGTGAAGCCAGGAGCTCGCATCGGTGACATCGGCGCAGCTATCCAAGAATATGCTGAAGCTGAAGGATTTTCTGTAGTGCAGAATTTCGCAGGACATGGAATCCACCGTATTTTCCACACTGTGCCGGAAATTTTACACTACGGCAAGCGGGGGACGGGTAAACGTCTCAGACAAGGGATGGTGTTTACGATTGAGCCAATGATTAATGAGGGTACTTGGGAAGTTGAGATCCTTGATGACGGTTGGACTGCTGTCACCCAAGATGGTAAGCTTACTGCTCAATTTGAGCATACTGTAGCTGTTACTGAGTCTGGTGTGGAAATTCTAACTTTGCCTTGAGATACTGTTAACTGTTAACTGTTAACTGTTAACTGTTAACAAATTCCTAATTACTAATTAAAAATAGTACATACTCAATTGAAAACGGCTATATGAGTGAAAGAAAGTGGCTGCAACGCGGGGATTTGCTGCGGGTAATTGCTCCGAGTGGTTGTTTGCGAGAATTTAAAGCTTTTGATAAAGGTGTTGAAATTTGGCGATCGCATGGCTATAGAGTTGAACTTACCCCCGGTTTTGACTCCCGCTGGGGTTATTTAGCCGGAACCGATGACACCCGCCTAGACCAACTCACTGATGCTCTCAAAGATGCAGAATGTCGTGCAATTCTCTGTGCTAGAGGTGGTTATGGCAGCACTCGCTTATTAGAGCTCTTGAGCAGGGGAACTCTTGAGCGGGGGAGCAGAGGAGCGGGGGAGCAGGGGAGCGGGGGAGCAGAGGAGCAGAGGAGCAGGGAAGCATTACCAATTACCAATTACCAATTACCAATTACCAATTACCAATTACCAATTACCAAATGGTTGATTGGCTTTTCTGACATTACGGCTTTACTTTGGAGTCAGGCTCATCTTGGTATTTGGGGCGTTCATGGCCCCCTGCTGACAACTTTAGCCTCTGAGCCAGACTGGTCTGTTGAGCGATTATTTGACTTAGTGGAAGGCCGAGCTTTAAAACCTTTACAGGGTAAAGGTTGGGGAGGTGGACGAGCAACGGGCGTTTTATTGCCGGCAAATCTTACTGTTGCTACTCACCTGTTAGGAACTCCCTATCAACCAAATTTAACTAATGCGATTCTCGCTTTTGAAGATGTTACTGAGGCTCCTTACCGGATCGATCGAATGTTGACTCAGTGGCGGATGATGGGGGCTTTTTCAGGGGTTCGAGGTATTGCTTTAGGGCGATTTAGCCGCTGCGAGGCGACTCCTGATATTCTTAGTTTTACCGTTGAAGAAGTATTGCGCGATCGCCTAGCGGATTTAAATATCCCCATTGTCTCTGACCTACCCTTCGGTCACGATGGCCCCAATGCTGCTCTACCTGTGGGAATACCCGCTGAGCTTGACGGTGACTCTGGAATTCTAAGTTGCGGCTAGGATTAAACGTAGGGTGGGCGCTGTCACTGAAGAATATCGATCGCTGCGGATATAAATTATGCCAAATCCGGGTTTACTACCCCTTTTATTGTCATTGCGAGCGGAGCGAAGCAATCGCCTAGTCTCTGCGATTGCTTCGCTCCGCTCGCAATGACGACAGAATTACTAATAAAGGGGATGACTAACCCGGTTTTGGTATTATGCCAGCGCCCAGCTACCAATTTATGGCTAGAAATTATAACTTTATTTCTCTAATTTTGACTCCGTAAATAGCCCGGTTGAGGGAGGTAAACACTGTATTAAGTAAATTAGATTGAGACTAGGTTATAAATTTAGATGCAGGCGAATCAAAGGCAGAGATTTTCGCTGTTTGGAGGCTCTATGAAAGGACGTAAATTTTTCAGTAGTATTGCTGCAAGCGTATTAATTGCAGGCATGGCGCTAACAGGCATTTCCTCAAGCGCTGGGGCCGAAGAGGTGCGGAATAACGATCCTATTGAGGGCGTAATTCGCAGTAACTCTCCTACCTACCGCTTTCGGAATATGTGGAGTCCAGGCACGCCTGTGGAGCAATTGCGCGGTCAAGAGTACACTTTTAGCGCTGAGGCTGGAGAGGAAATTGAAGTCAATTTAGATATGGATAGAGGCGGCTTTTCTCCAGTATTAGTTTTGTTCCATGCCGATAGTAACAAACAATTGGCTTATTCCCAAGAGAATTCTTTTACCTATCGCATACCCAGATCTGGCGAGTACAAACTCCTGGTTTTGGCTAAAGATGCTTCCCGTAATAGTAGATATACCTTAGAAGTTTCGGGTATTGATGGCGATCGCGATCGCGATACTAGAAATAGCCGGAACAATCGGAGAGATGACAGTAGCGATGACAGGGAACAGTTTCTAGAAGATGAGTTTGGACTGCGACCCTTGGACTGCCGTTTGAGGCGTACTATGGTCAGGGTAACGTTTAGTGAAGATGGTGACGAGTCTACCCATTGCGCTCAACCGACTCGTGCTATCCCTGCCGGGGATTATAATTACAATGCTCGCACTAAAGATTTAGACTCTGTTACGGCGGAAGACCCTAGAGATCGATGCCGGGTGTCTGTAGGCGGGGTCTGTATTAGCAGGTAAATAGATAATGATGGCTAGGTGCATATACTAGCCTTCGCGTTTTTTTATGAGGGTGATGAGGTGCGATCGCAAACTACTGCTCCGTTTCATTCAAATCACTTAAAAGTGTTGCCACTGCTGATGCTTGCTCTGGATACAGCCGCGCTAAATATTCACACATTTGATAGGCAGTATCTAAATAGTATGCACAGGGAATTAACAAGCGTTTAAAATTTACTCGATCGCCTGTTTGAGCGAACAATAAGGCAATGTCACGTAAGTGCGTGTTAAGGTCGCTAAGCATTGCCTCTAATGTTCTTAGAGCCTCCTCACCTTTTCCTGCTATTGCTTGTATTTGAGCAATTCTCTTGAGCGCTTCCAAGCGTTTTTGTTCATCCTCAATTTTTTCTTTAGCTGCAAGGGCGATATCAAGAGTTGTAACTTGTTGTCCTTTTTTGAACTGCTCGCAGGCAATTGCCAAAAACGTGCTTATTTTCTGGTATCCATCTTCTATATCGTTGCTAATTTTAATAGCAGTGGAAAATTCCCCTACTTCTGCATATCCTCTAGCTATTATAGAGAAATCTTTATCACGATCCCGTGTATTTTTTATTTGTGCAGCTTCAAGAAGAGCGGCAAAATTTGCTAAGGCTGCTTCGGTTTCTCCTACAGCCGATCGTGCCACTGCTATAATAGTCAAAAGCTGAACCTTGTCTGCAAAAAGTAGCAGCTTAGGATCGGCATTTTTATCATATTCATCAGCCTTATTCAGGACTATCTTGTATTTCTCTATTTGCTCTGGCTCTGCCTCTATCTGTAACTGTGCTATACTTATGAGCGCATTAACGCGAAAGTATGGCATTCGGATTGCTTCCAATGTTTTGAGAGCAACGTCAAACTCTCCTAACCTTGCCTGTGCTTCTGCTATTAATCCGAAACTTTTTGAGCGTTGGTGTTCTTGGTTGTCACTAATCTGTTGTGCAATTTCACAAGCGCGATCGCAAATATCTTTTGCCTCTTGTATTTTTTCTGCTTCTACGAGTATTTGTACTAATATTCCTGCTAGTACATTTGCTGTTGCCACCGGATTATCCATACTTTGTGCGATTTCGTAGGCAATACTAGCGGTAGTCACTCCTACTTCTTTCTGAGCATTTTTTACCTGTACTTCTGCTATCCTCGCTAGGGCTAATAACCTGATAAAGGAGATTGAAGCTTCAAGGGGTTTTTCAATTTTAAAGACATTAGAAAAAGTAGCTCGTGCTGCTTCAGTTTGTCCAGCTTGTGCCTGTACCTCTGCTATTACTCCTAAAGTTTTCGCTTGCATTAATGGAATATCTATTTCTGTAGCTATCTCGAAGGCAGTAGTAAACTCTTCTGCTTTTGCGTATGTCTCTGCTATTGTTGATAAAACTTCTACTTTTGCGTATGCCTCTGCTATTGTTGATAAAACTTCATGCTTCCGCTCTTTACCGCAAACCTTGTCCTTGATTTTCAACAGGGCGGGAAAATTTTTCACTTGCGCTTGTACCCTTACTATTCCTACCAAAGCCTCCATTTGTTCTGCGTTACTCTCAATCTGTTCAGCAATTTTAAGTGCATCATCAGTAAATGGGCTTGCCTGAGCTTTAGCTATTGCAATTCCACAAAAAGCCTTTGCTCTATACCTTAGCCAATCAATCCGGCTTGCCGTTTCAAACGCACCAGTAAAATTTCTTCCCTCAGCTTGCGATATAGCAATTGCAGATAAAGCCTGTAATTGATAATCTTTAATCTCAATTTCTTCAACAGTTTCTAGTGCAATGGTAGTAAATTCCCTCACTTTGGCTTGCTCTATCGCTATTGTCTTTAAGGCGTATGCTTGTCTGTCTAAAAAGTCGATTTTTTTAGCCGTTTCACGAGCATCGTCAAATTCTCTTACTTCAGCTTGCGATATAGCAATATTTACTAGAGTATGAGTTCGATTCTCTTGGTCTGCAATACCATTTACTATTTCTATAATTCTTGCAAAAATATCTTTGATTTCTTTGCTTTTATTTCCGATTTTGAACAAGACTTTAGCTATATCTATATTTATAAATAATATCTCTATACGTATAAAAATATTTTCAATTTCTTGTGGTTGACAGTCAATTTTTTTTAGCGTCGCGAGCGCTTCTTCAAATATTCCTACCTCTGCCTGAAGATTTGCTAGATAAACAAACGCACGTGCTCGATCTAAAGGGTTGTATATGTTATTATCTGCTGTTTCAATAGCTTCAGTCAAAATGGCTTGTGCTGATTCTCCGTTGCCAACTTCTATTTGGGCTGTTGCTATTTTCCCTATCAATCTTTCCCAGTCTAAGGTTGAAACAAGTGTTTTTACAATCTCACGAGCGTTGGTAAAGGTAGCAGAATATTCTATATCTCCTTTCTGCACCTGCGCTTTTGCTATATTTAGTAGATAGTCTACTTGCATTGACTCCGGTCTAATACTCTCGACAGTTTTTAGGGCAGCAGCAAAGTTACCACGATCGCTGAGATTAGCACACAAAATATAGCGATAGTAATTATCAAAAAGCTTTTGCTCTAAAGAAGTACAGATATCCTCACTCACTTCAAAAACATGAGCAAGTAGGTAAATAAAATACTTGCTTTGCCACGCTATATCTGGATAAGTTGATAAACGAGGCAATTCCTGCTCCTGCAATCGCTTCAGTGTTTCCCGTGCTTCCTCAAATCTGCCTGTATCTTTCAATTCCCACGCCAGCAATAAATACCACAATATACGCCGCTCGATTTCATATAAATCTGTCAGTCTCCAAGCTCCTCCTAAATTGCCTTTCCGCAAAGCATCTAGGGGTGAATCTTGGGCTGTTGTCTGTACCAGCCGCCGTGCGTGTAACAGCATAAACTCTGCCATTTCTCCTGCTTTGTCTTCCTCCGCTGCCGCTAACAAGGCAGTCTGCACCGTCTTTAAATGCAAGTCAGGCTCATTGGGAAACTGTTTAATAGAGTGCGAGTAAAAGTCTTCGTTACGTGCGATCGCATACAACTCCTCCCAGTCCTTCACATCCCACAAGTGTTCCGCATAATGCCGGAACGCATAAGGACTCTGGTATTTCTCCCACTGAGCGCAATATTTAATCAGTTCCTGATGAGATTTTTTGGTATCCGCTTGGATTTCAGGCAGGACGGCAAATTGTTCGGCTAATGTCGAATGAGCGAAAGAGAATACGAGACAGTCCTCTAACTGACGAATTTTGAACCATCGACTTACCTGCCACGGCAGTCCGACTGGACTTTCTCCCATGAGTTCTACTAAATCGTAGGAAGATAGCTCTCCTTTGGCAATAGTCAGAAAATAGAATATCTTTCGCCTATGTCGGTGAGAACGCCAATCTTCGGATCGATCTAAAGCTTGGTACTGCTGACGAATGTACTCAGGAAAGCCTTTGGGTGTTGCTGCAAGTGTTTTGCGGATTGCACTTTCCTCACCCTGTTGTGCTACTTCTAACAACTCATCGATCAAGTATTTAAGAAAAAGTGGTATTCCGTCAGTGCGATCACACACCTGCGCCACAAAAGTTTCGTCCTGTGCCAGAGTTACTAACTCACCCTTACCAGTTTTTCGTAACCAGTCTGCGATCGCACAACGGGGTAAAGAATCGAGGTGTATCGGCTTAACATCATTTGTCCAACCAGACAAGCCTTCTGGCTGCTCCCCTTTAGAGGCTCTCGCTGAAGCAATAACAAATACATTCTGAGGCAAAGGAGTAGGAAAGGGTGGTAGGAAGAAACCATCGGCTTCATCTAAACCATCTAGGACAACAACTAAAGAGTTTCCTTTCCAGTCTTTAACAATGTCACGAAGAGCATCCCGCAACTCATTTTTATCGTGGGGCAACGGTTTACTCAATTTGCAGTAATTATAAAGTTGTTGCAGCAGATTGCGATAGGCATTAACGACTGAACGGGTAATTTCATCACGTTGACTGAAAAAGTGATAAGCGATAAAACAATCGTTTCCCTGGCGTGATTTTACCCAGTTTGCTAACAGTGCTGTTTTACCAAAACCCGCCTTGGCGGTAATAATTTTCCATCTGTTGTCAGATTGACTTAAGAACTCATTCAGGAGTTCTAGCATCTCGGAACGTCCAACAAATAGCTTGGTGTATTCCTCAACGAGTGCCAAGGTCCGATCGCTGACTTCCGAACCTCCAAAAGATCGTATCTCAGTCTTAATATGATTTGTCTGTTCAGACTGTGGTGGATCTTCTTTAATCTCTTCCCAATTCAGTCCTAATATCTCACAGTAAGCCTTAAATGCTCTTGTCTTTATGGGTAGTTTTCTATAAAAATGATTCCAAGTTCCATAGGAAATTCCCTTTACTTTTAATTCTTCGATTTCAGATTCGATTTTTTTATAAGTGGTAGATCTATAAGCTAGAAATATTTTATCAAGAAATTTTTTATCAAAAAGGTTACAGCTTTCAAGTTGTCGGCGCTTTAATTGCGTCTCTTCCGTCCATTCTTTTTCACGAAAATATGACAACACGATCCAGCGACTCGCTTCTTGAATAGCTTGACTATTCTCACATTTAGTCCATTCTTTTTTTTCTAACGCACTCTCAATTTTTTTTTTCCTTCTTCAGAAGCTTTGAGTGAAGCCATACACATGATTTATAGGATGTCAAGATCAATTTTAGATCATTTTCGGTTCGATCTAAATGCGATCGAGCGAAACCCTTGCTAACTCACGATTATGGAAGTGTGAGAAGCACAGTTGGCCAACGAACTTCTCCTTTGTTCAAAAAACCACAGAGGAGAAATAAAATGAAAACTTGCGAAATTACTGGCTACATCAAGCGGATTGAGCAGCTATTAAATAGTTTGTCAGGTATCCCAGAAGGACATTGGTGCGTCCTTTCCGAATCAAGTCACCTGCTCGTTTACGTGCAATCGGTGCTAAAAATGCCAGTAGGTGAAACCGACTTGCTAGACGGGAGTGTGGGGCGGCATTGGTCAATATATCGCAAAAATAAGGCTTGGGCCCATAAAGAGGGAAAGTGTACCTACAAGTTCCCAGATGGGCGCTACTGCCACCCTAACACTTATCACTTTGACGAGCTGGGGAAATATCGGGAATGGGAACAGAATATCTATCGCCCGACTATCATGCCGGATTATTTAAAACGGAAGTACGGCAAGATTAGAGATTAGAATACCACATGATGGGTGGGCAAGGTTGTTTTGGTTAAATGCGATCGCTCTCTCCCCATCCCATCTATTCAAAGCGATCGCAACACCTCTTCAAACTCTCGCACCGCCACACTAGAACCACTTTGCCAGCCGCGATCGCAATATTGAGGAATTAACCTTTTCAGATCGTAACCGGGAAACCATCGACTCTCCTCAGACTCGCGATATTGCCGTGACTCGAATTGATAGATCGATAATTGACTTTGACGGTAAACCCAGAGTTCCAAAGGTGCGATCGCTTGATAATCTTCTGGTTTAGTCGTGCAAGTCAGGTCAATCTCAATTACCAAATCAGGGGGGGGATCTGTTTCTAAATCAATGCGCTCTTTCCCTAAAATGCGATCGCGATTGTCAATGTAAAAACAGTAATCTGGTTCAATTCCCTGTTTATTAACCCGCTTCAGCGTAATTGGGGTAAATGCGTCCCAATCTTTGCCTTCATATCGCATTAAAGCTTTGACCAAATCTGCTAATAAATCGGCTTGATTACTATGTTTGGGCAATGGAGATATAATTCTAATTTCTTGGGTTTTACTGTTGTAGCGAATTCTCAATCCAGCCTTATCCTCTCGACGGGCTAGCAATGCCTCGTAATCTTCCCAAGTTCTAAAGCGCAGAATGAGTTCGTCCCCTGCTGCGAGGGAAATTGTATCTTCAGTAATTGTGGGTAATACCATATTTTAATTCCCTGCAAAAATGGGATATTCCTAATTATAGCAAAGTTATAGCTAACATTTTAAGAATTGATTGATGGTTGCTATAATATCCTTAACAAATAACTCAATCAGAACAAATTTTGTCAATTCCTGTTCACCGCAATCAAGATTTAAAAGTTGTAACCTTGAGAGCTTTAATGAAAATAGCCCAGTTATCTGAGGAAGATTTACTCTGAATATCATTAACTTGGTAAAAGATGCCGAAAGATTAAGCGCGATCGCCCCTCTCTGAGCCCAAATATCAAAGCGCGTAGGCGTAACCACCCCCAAGCATCGTCCTTTCCCAAAGATCAAAGCCCATAGGCATAGCTAGCCCCAAGCATCGCCAAATATCGCTAATTTAACACCAGAATTGCTTCCCCACACTACGCCCAAGTAAAGCTATTCCCAAGAGCCTAGCCTCTGAGTCCTGTCGCAAAATATTGTAATATGGTAAAAAAAGTACCGTAACCGCACCTCTCTGCCTCTCCTGCCATGCTTAAACATCTGCTCGGCGATCCCAATGCACGCAAACTTAAGAAATTTCAGCCTTGGGTTGCTGATATCGGTGTCTTAGAGGAAGACATCAAACCACTCTCTGACGATGAACTCAGGGCTAAAACAGGCGAGTTCAAACAGCGTCTAGAGAAAGTTAAATCGCTCAATGAGGAAAAAGAGTTATTAGATGAAATCCTGCCAGAAGCCTTTGCAGTAGTGCGGGAAGCGGGAAAGCGGGTTTTGGGTATGCGCCACTTTGATGTCCAACTCCTCGGCGGTATCATCCTCCACAAGGGCCAAATTGCTGAGATGAAAACTGGTGAGGGCAAAACTCTAGTATCTACTCTCCCAGCTTATCTGAACGCGCTCAGCGGTAAAGGAGTACACATCATTACCGTTAACGATTATCTAGCGCGACGGGATGCGGAATGGATGGGGCAGATCCACCGCTTTTTAGGTTTAACTGTGGGACTGATTCAGCAGGGAATGGAACCGGGGGAACGTCAGAAAAATTACGCCTGCGATGTTACTTATGCCACTAACAGCGAAGTAGGCTTTGACTACTTGCGCGATAATATGGCGACGGCGATGGAAGATGTGGTGCAGCGCCCTTTCAACTTCTGCGTTATTGATGAAGTTGACTCGGTGTTGATTGATGAGGCCCGCACGCCGTTGATTATTTCGGGTCAGGTGGAACGCCCCAGCGAGAAGTATCTGCGGGCGGCGGATGTGGCGGCGGCCCTGAAAAAGGAAGAAGAAGAGCATTATGAGGTTGACGAAAAAGCCCGCAATGTGCTGATGACTGATGAAGGCTTTGCCAAAGCTGAAGAAATTTTAGGGGTTAAGGATTTGTACGACCCCGCCGATCCTTGGGCTCACTACATTTTTAACGCGCTGAAGGCGAAAGAATTATTTATTAAGGATGTTAATTACATCGTCCGCGAAGGGGAAGTGGTAATTGTTGATGAGTTTACGGGACGGGTGATGCCGGGTCGTCGCTGGAGTGATGGTTTACACCAGGCGATCGAGGCGAAGGAACGGGTGGAGATTCAGCCGGAAACTCAGACGCTTGCTACTATTACTTATCAAAATTTCTTCTTACTTTACCCGAAATTGTCGGGGATGACGGGGACGGCGAAGACGGAAGAGGCGGAGTTTGAGAAGATTTACAACCTGGAAGTGACGGTATGTCCGACTAACCGCCCGACTGGCCGGCATGACCTCTCGGATGTAGTTTACAAGACGGAGGCGGGTAAATGGAGTGCGATCGCGGCTGAATGCGCCGAAATGCACGAAGTGGGTCGCCCCGTATTGGTTGGTACTACCAGTGTAGAAAAATCGGAATTACTGTCGCGGCTATTGCAAGAACGCAAAATTCCCCATAATTTGCTCAACGCTAAGCCGGAAAATGTGGAACGGGAATCTGAAATTATTGCCCAAGCAGGTCGTAAAAATGCTGTCACGATCGCCACGAACATGGCCGGACGCGGTACGGATATTATTCTGGGTGGGAATGCTGAATACATGGCCCGGCTGAAGTTACGGGAATATTTTATGCCCCGGATTGTGCTTCCAGAGGACGACAGCAACTTTTCCCCAGTACAGGTTCCCGGAGTCGGTGGTCGTAGCAAAGCTCAAGGTTTTGCCCCCACTCAGAAGGTGAAGAGTTGGAAGGCTTCGCCGCAGTTGTTCCCGACGGAGTTATCTAAGGAAACTCTGCAAAACTTGAAGGCGGCCGTAGAGTTCGCAGTTAAGGAATACGGAGAACGCAGTCTCCCAGAATTATTGGCTGAGGATAAGGTAGCTGTAGCCGCAGAAAAAGCGCCGACGCAAGAACCCGTAATCCAGAAACTTCGCGACGTTTACAATCAAATCCTCCACGAGTACGAGAGGTTTACCGATACCGAACACGATGAAGTTGTCAAACTTGGCGGTTTGCACGTAATCGCGACGGAACGCCACGAGTCCCGGCGGATTGATAACCAGTTGCGAGGGCGTGCAGGTAGACAAGGCGACCCTGGTTCGACTAGATTCTTCCTCAGTTTAGAAGATAACTTGCTGCGAATTTTTGGGGGCGATCGCGTAGCCAATTTAATGCAGGCTTTCGGCGTAGAGGAAGATATGCCCATCGAATCGGGAATGCTAACTCGTTCCCTCGAAGGTGCTCAGAAAAAGGTAGAAACTTACTACTACGATATCCGCAAGCAGGTGTTTGAATACGACGAGGTGATGAACAATCAACGCCGCGCGATTTATGCCGAACGCCGCCGGGTATTGGAAGGTTTAGAGATTAAAGAACAGGTGATTAAGTATGCAGAACAAACGATGGATGACATCGTGGGAGCATATATTAATCCTGATTTACCTTCAGAAGAATGGGAATTGGAAAAGTTGGTAATAAAAGTGAAAGAGTTTGTTTATCTACTAGAAGATATGCTTCCCGTTCAATTGGAAGATTTATCAGTGGATGAAATCAAAACTTTCTTGCACGAACAAGTGAGAAATGCTTATGACATTAAAGAAGCTCAAGTTAATCAAATCCGACCTGGTTTAATGCGGGATGCGGAACGCTTCTTTATTTTGCAGCAAATCGATACTTTGTGGCGCGAACATTTGCAACAAATGGATGGTTTGCGAGAGTCTGTCGGGTTGCGTGGTTACGGACAGAAAGACCCGCTGATTGAGTATAAGACTGAAGGTTACGAGCTGTTCTTGGATATGATGACAGATATCCGCCGCAATGTGGTTTATTCCCTGTTCCAGTTTCAGCCGCAACCGCAGGTGCAAATGTCCTCTGAGATGGTTTGAGGCATTAAAAATTAAAGATTAAAAAGTGAAAATGAAGGATTAAATGCCTTCATTTTTGTTTTTTATATAGCCGATCTTAAATTACGTAACGCCGCCCTCTCGGCGGTAAGGATACCGCCAGGATGGCGGCGTTACAAATACTATAAATCTACTAAATGCCCCCATAGGGCATTGCGTTTTTCTAGAGAAAAGGTTTAGCTTATTAAGCCTGCACTATCATATTCACAGCCAATGCTTAAAATTTCATCAGTGCTATTAGTACTGAGCATGATGACGGTTGCCTGTAGGGGAACTGAGAATCAAACAGTAGTTCCAACTCCTGTAGCTACCAGCACTTCTACTTCCCCCAACAACTCTCAGACAGCAGCTAAACCTTTAGTCGTAACCACAGTAGCTCCTATCACTAATATTGTCAGCAATATTGCAGGCGATCGCGTGGAAGTCAAGGGTATTGTTCCAGAGGGCGCTGATTCTCACACTTTCGAGCCACGCCCTTCAGATAGCGAACTACTTTCTAAAGCAAATTTAATTATCTCTAACGGTCTGCGTTTGGAAGTTCCTACAGAAAAATTGGCCAACGCTTCTAAGCCTAAAGACACCAAAATTTATGAATTAGGTAACAACACTATTACTCAAAATGAATGGCTCTTTGACTTCAGCTTTCCCAAGGAAAAAGGAGATCCAAACCCTCATTTGTGGGTAAATCCTAAGTACGCTGAAGCCTACGCCAAACTAGCAGCCGAACAGTTAACCCAACTAGATCCCGCAGGTAAAGATTACTATGCTACTAATTTAAAAAATTACCTGCAAAGGCTGGATGAATTAGATAAAGCAACCCGCGCCATAGTTGCCAGTATTCCTGAAAAGAATCGCAAGCTAATTACCTATCACGATTCTTGGGCTTATTGGGCGAGAGAGTACGGTTTTGAAGTAATTGGTGCAATCCAGCCTTCAGATTTTAAAGAACCTTCGGCTCAAGAGGTGACACAGCTAGTCGATCAGGTTCGTAAAACAGGGGTTCCTGCTATTTTTGGCTCGGAAGTTTACCCCAGTAAAGTAGAAGAGCAAATTGCCCGTGAAGCAAATGTAAAAACAGCCAATACTGCTGATGATGAATTACCTGGTGAGGGTTCCGCTAATGCAATGGAAAACTCGAATCCTCAACATACTTATATTGGGATGATGGTTAGGAATTTGGAGATACTTGCTGCTAATTTGGGCGGTAATCCCGACTTAGTTAAAAATGTCAATACTGCTAATGTGGTGGGGCCGACAGCATCGAAGTAATTGTTAGTGGTTAATTAAATGTAGGGTGGGCGCTCGCCGCCTCAAGCGATGTTTTTCATAGCCTAAGATGATGGTCGGCGAGCGCCCACCTTACTTATTAGCAATTAGCCATTAGCAATTAGCAATTAGCAATTAGCCATTAGCAATTAGCCATTAGCAATTAGCCATTAGCCATTAGCCATTAGCCATTAGCAAAAATTAAGCCCAATAATGTAATGGAACCAATATTAGAAGTCAAAAACTTGACTTGCGGCTATCAAAAACTGCCAGTATTTACAGGGCTAAATTTGGCTCTTTATCCGCGTCAGTTATCAGGATTAGTGGGGCCATCGGGAAGCGGTAAAAGCACGCTGATTAAGGCAATTTTAGGGTTAATTCGCCCTTGGGGTGGAGAGATTTGGTTTCGGGGCAAACGATTAAAATCAGAAGTTGCACCGCCAAAAGTAGGCTATGTACCGCAGGTGGAAACAGTAGATTGGACTTTTCCGGTGACAGCGGAAGAAGTGGTGATGATGGGGCGTTACAGACAGCAGAAGATTTGGCCGTTGCCATCGAAACGCGATCGCGCAGTGGCTCGCTCATTTTTGGCCCGCGTCGGGATTGAATACGTTGCCGATCGACCTATTGGCGAATTGTCGGGGGGACAACAGCAGCGAGTTTTTCTGGCTAGGGCATTAGTTGGAAAACCAGAAATAGTCTTTTTAGATGAGCCTACTAGCAGTTCTGATTTGCAAGTTCAGCACGAACTATTGCATCTTTTAGCAGATTTAAATCAGCAAGGCTTGACAATTTTTCTCTCTACCCATGACCTTAATTCCGTAGCCACACATTTACCTTGGGTGGTATGTTTCAATCACGGCTTAATCTGTCAAGGTCAACCTATTGATGTTTTTACTCCGGCTAATCTAGAGCAGACTTTTGGTGCTCAAATGATAGTTTATCACCAAGGCGACCGGATTTTAATTGCTAGCGATAGCACTTCTATTCGTCATCAAATGCAGCAAAACTTACCTAAATTTTTGTCGTAATTATCTTGGCGCTTGCTATACCAATTACCAATTACCAATTACCAATCTTATTTCTTCCCTTTTTCTGAAATTAATTGTTTTAGAATTGAATTGCCCACATAATTTGCAAATATTTCTTCTCCTTTCTTATTGTAGTGACAGCAACTATCTATATAAACACTCTCTTTTGTCTTGTCAAAAATATTTACCGCATCAAAGATTCGCACATTATTTTTTTGCAAATTCCTGAATTTCGTAAACAGTATCGGATATCCAGCTTTCACAGATTTTGCATAAGGAGTATCTTTATTAAAGGCTACCTTTTTTTCAGCTTCGCTGAATACCCTTGGAGTAGGGAAGTATTGATTTGGCTGGAAAAAATGAAAATATAAAACATTACTACTAGATAAAACTTTATTCATAAAAATTGAGCTTTTTGCCCAAGTATTTGCCATTTTTTCAAAAGCAACAG
Organism: Kamptonema sp. PCC 6506; assembly: GCF_000180455.1. Lineage (NCBI taxonomy): Bacteria > Bacillati > Cyanobacteriota > Cyanophyceae > Oscillatoriales > Microcoleaceae > Kamptonema > Kamptonema sp. PCC 6506. Next base: position 10,051 of record NZ_CACA01000219.1, on the reverse strand, counting down.
GATCTTTTAATACAGCATCTTCACTATTCACATAAATGATACTTCCTGATGATTGCTTAGCTTGCTTCTTCCGCTCTCTTTCAAATCTAATTAAGTTACGGCGGTATTCATTGACAAAGCTTTGAATATAGAAAGAATTAATAGAATTACACAAAGCTAACTTACAATTTTTTAATGTTTCTACCGCATCTTTAATCCGATCTTTATTTTCCTGAATTTTCAATATTGCTGTCAGAGCTTTTGTAGAAAGAGAATTATTTGCTAAGTTCGTCAGCGGTTGCAAGTGTTGAACGCTTGGCATAGAAATATCAATTTTTTCTCGATTATTTAAGCTGGCAAGGGCTACTTCATTAAAGCCATCTATATTGATGACCAGATCTAGTTCTTGACCTAGCATTAAAAAGTAGTTGAGAATTAATAATTGTTGAGGTTGTTTGTACCCACCTGTAGCAAAAGACAAAACGATGACTTCTTTATCTTTTAGTTCAGGAAGCCGTTTTAGGTATTTAGCAACTATCTTGTTTTGGACTTCATAAATAGAAAAATTAGAAGCTACTGAACCGCCAAATATCCCCACAATAAATTGATTTTTATTTTTCTTTTTAAAAGGATAGTCATAGGGTGAAATGAAACCATAGTTATTAATTTTAAACCCAGGTCTAAAATCACCACCTGGTTTTTGAACAAACCCAAAAAAGGGATGAATTCTTTCTACTATCGACTCTCCCAATCGTACTCCTTCTAAATCTATTCCTAAATCTGGAGTATCTTTTGGTTTTTCTCTAGTGTAGAAAAACTGGTGATTTTTGACAAAATATAAGCCTAGCGATCCTGCTTCAAGGAAAGTAAATAAAAGCACCAAGTTAATCAAGGCGAGTTTAACTATCTCTGGGCTTCTTTTAATTAAGTTGAAATCCTTCATCACCGCGTACTATCCCTAACTCTCTAACTGTACATTTAGTGAATTATCATATCATAAACTTTCTCAATTTATATATCTATTTTTCCTCCCTTAATCTTTGGACAATAGAGCTAGAAATATAGGTGGCTAATATTTCATCTCCGATTTGATTATAATGACAGCAGGCATCTTTGTAAACAGTTTCTTTGGTATTGTCTAAAATATTGACTGCACTAAATATATTAAGCTTCACCTTTTGGAACAGCTCAACTTTAGATAACAATAATGGATAGCCTTTTTTTATCGCCTCAGAATATGGGCTATCCGGGCTCAAATAAAGTTGCTTTTCTTCTTCAGTAAACACTCGCTTTGTTGGATAATACTGATTTGGTTGTATGAAGTGAAAATATTTAATTTTTCTCTTCGCTAACAGTTGCTTCATCATTAGAGAAGATTCAGACCAAACTGCCGCCATTTTTTCAAAAGCACTAACATCATCTAAAACTGACTTGTTTTTAGGAATATAAACTATATTATTCTTGTTATCTGTAGTATTTGATTGTTTTACATTTTGGTCATAAGTAATAATTTGTTGTTGATAATTATTGACTAATTGTTTAACGTGCAAGGATGTTAAAGTATAACACAAAGCTAAGTTACAATTATCTAACTTATTGATAGTGGCTCTTAACTGCTTTTTCGTTTCGCTAATTTTAACTATTGAACTCATTACTTCCGGCGACAAGCTATTATTAGCCAAACCAGTCAAGGGCTGTATGTGCTGTACGCTAGGCATCCCCATGTCTACTTGAGCTTTATTGTTTAAGTTTGAGAGGGCTACTTCATTAAAGCCGTCAATGTTGACGACAAGATCGAACTTTTGACCCAAAGCTAGAAAATAACTTAAAATTAACAACTGTTGCGGTTGTTTGTAACCACCGTTGGCAAAGTTTAAAACAACTATTTTTTTATTAGAAAACTCTGGAAATTTATTTAGTTTTTCCGAAAATCTTTTGCTTACATATTCATCAAGAACAAAATTATTAGCAACTGAACCGCCAAAAACTCCAATAACAAATTGATTTTTATCAGTTTTAATAAAAGGATAATCATAAATGGAAAAAAAGCCTTGGCTATTGACTTTTAGTCCTAAATCTTCCTTTGAGAATGCTCCTTGTTTCAGCACGTAGCCAAAGAAAGGATGAAGCCGTTCTACAATAGATTCATCTAGCCTAACTCCTGTTCTTTCCAAGTCTGTTACTATTTTATCTTGAGTTTTCCCCCTTGTATAAAACAAGGTCTTATTGTTGATAAAATAAAAGGCTAAGGATAGAGCCTCTAAAGCAACAAAGGTAATAGCTAAGTTAATAGCAATTAATACTAAGAGATTTTTACTTTTTTCAATTGTATTAGAATCTTTCATTTAATCTTATCACCTACTATTTCAGATATTAGGGTTGAATTTATTTCAATTGTTGGCACAGCTTTTCAGAAATCATTCTAGCAGCAAGCCGATGCCCTTCAGGATTCCAATGACCTCCGCAGGGCAAGGCGTTATCAAATCCATGCAGGCAAATCTTATTTTGTTCAGCATAAGCCTGGAAAGGCTGAGCTAAATTCAATACAGGAAAACCCCCGCGATCGCCTAATGCCTGCATCCTTTTATCTGCATAAAACAAATCTTGAATATTGTTTTGCTCCATATTTTGTTTAGTTTTCGCTCGATCGGGTTGAACTTGCATTGGATCGCCGATATTAACCAATAGGAAATCAGCACCTTTATTGACTACTTCATTCCGCATTAATACAATCAAATCCTCAGTTAAGCGCCATGCCTCCTGCCAAGTTTGATCTTGAGGTTCCTTTAAATTATTAGCACTTAAAGCTGTAAAGTTGTCAGATATTTGTCGCTTCTTAATATCTAGCTCTACTTTTTTAGTCACTTGTAAAATTCGAGAATTGTTGACTAACCAAGTAGGAAATCTATCAACAATTGAAACAGCATAGCGATTCCGATCGATAGGAGGGAGATTGCGAAAGGACATATCCTCTACTAATTTGCCATTGCGATCGTAAATAAAAAATGGTCGATAATGGTCATATTCAAGTTCACGAGAATTATTGATGAGGTCATTGCCGATAAACAAAGCCAGGATAACAACATCAGGATTATAATCCCATACCTTTTTCCGCAAAGTAATCAATTCTTGAGCAGTGCCATATCCTTGCACTCCAAAATTAATTACCTCAACTTGCTTGCCTTTTATGGCCTCACATTTTCCCAGTCTATTTTCCATTTTTGCCCAAAAAGTCCTTTCCATTGGCACATGAATTGCCTCTGTGAAAGAATCTCCTAGCACTGCAATTCGGAAGGTATTTTTAGGCTTAGCTTTATTGTGTTCGCGATCGCGCAAACCATCGCTATTAACCCGTACATAACTTTCACCCTCACCTCGCCAATCGCCAGCAGCACCAGGTTTCAGTCCCCACCCGCGATCTGGATCGGAAGTGTGAAAAATTGTCGGTGCGGAATCTACAACATCTCCTATTTTTTGATAACCCTCACTGCCAGCAATTCGCAATCCTACTTCACCAATTAACACCCCTATTGCTAAACTGCCGAGTGTCAATCCTAAATTGACACTCCAATTTTTCAGTTTGCTCATTATCTCAAAACAGCGTGTAGATAAAGGGGGCAATCACAGAACCCTGACTCAATACAATTAAAGCTCCCAAAAGAACTAAGGTAATAATCAAGGGCAATAGCCAATACTTCTGGCGTTCTTTCATAAACGCCCACAAATCTTTCAAAAAGTCTAATGTTGCTTCAAACATTAGAAAGGTCGCTCCATACTAACTTTTGTTCTGACTTTACTAGGCACGCGGTATGTCACCGTATCTCTTTCCAATTTACGCTGCATAGCATCTTTACCAAATAACTGCTTAATAATCCCCATTGGCAGCATGATTAGGTAAAATACTATCCCTAAAATCAGCCGGGTTTGGATGGCGTGCATAACCAGCCCAAATCTCATCCATAGGAGATAGACAGGATTTAGTGCTGCTGGCGCAACCAATGCCAAAGCTATCATTACACCGCAGATAATCCAGGGCCACCAAGGAATAAGGCTGATAGAACGATGGTGTAGTAGAGGGATTAATAGACCAAAAATAAAACCAATTAATCCACCTATTAACAGTCCAAAGTCGCGCAGTCCTTTGTTGTCAAGTTTTGGTATTTTGTCGTGATTACTCATCAGCCATTTATCATTAAACTTTGTTGTTTGTTAGTTGTTAGTTGTTAGTGGTTGGTTGTTCATTGTTGGTTGTTAAGTAGTAGTGGCTGCTTTAGATGCTGTTTCCTATAACTTAGCAGCTAAAGCCACTACTAGGAGGATACAGAGTTTAGTTGTGCTTTCATTTTTTACAACGAACAACTAACAACTAACAACTAACAAACAACAATCAACAATCAACAATTAACTAATCTAATTCAAATTCACTCTTCCAAGAATCATCTTGTTTCCAAGGAATTTGTTCCGACTTAGCTAACAAGAAATTCTCCACTACCAGATAATCCATTTCCGTCCGCATAAAACAGCGGTAAGCATCTTCTGGAGTACAGACAATCGGTTCGCCTCGGACATTAAAAGAAGTATTAACCAGTACCGCACAACCAGTTCTCTTCTCAAAATTAGAGATTAAATCATAGTAGCGGGGATTGGTTTCTTTGTGAACTGTCTGGATGCGAGCCGAGTAATCGACGTGGGTGACAGCAGGCAATTCTGAGCGAGGGACATTCAGCTTGTCAATGCCAAAAAGTTGCTCTTGCTGAGCTGTCATCGGAATTCTCAGACTTGCTTTCACAGGAGCTACTAATAACATATAAGGGCTGGAGTGGTCAATCTCAAAATACTCCGAAACCCGTTCGGCCAATACTGACGGTGCAAAAGGTCGAAATGATTCCCGGTATTTGATTTTCAGGTTCATCACCGACTGCATTTTAGTATTGCGGGGGTCGCCAATAATCGATCGCCCGCCTAAAGCGCGAGGCCCAAATTCCATCCGGCCTTGGAACCAACCGATTACATTGCCCCCATCTAAAATTTCCGCTAAGCGAGGCATCAGTTCTGCGTCATCAAGGCGCTGATAATTGGCTTGGATACCGTCGAAATACTCCAGAATCTCAGCATCACTGTAGCGCGGCCCTAGATAGGAACCCCGCATTTGGTCATTGCAGGCTAGCTTAGCAGTAGATTTGGTAGCGATCGCGGGTACGCCGCGCTGCGCGATCGCAGCAGCCGTTACAACAGACAAACCCTCACCGGTATCTTCAGTTTCTGGCGATGACTCCCCTACATCCCCTACTAACCAATTTTTAACATTCCGCTGCTGGTCGCCATATTCGTACCAAACCGCCAAAGCCGCACCCAAAGCGCCGCCTGCATCTCCCGCAGCGGGTTGAATCCAAATATCTTTAAAAGGCCCTTCGCGCAAAATTCGACCGTTAGCAACACAGTTAAGCGCTACTCCTCCCGCCAGACAGAGATAATCAGCATTGAATTCTTTTTGGACTGTTCTGCTGAGGCGCAACACTACTTCTTCAGTCACAACTTGAATGGAAGCAGCGATGTCCATTTCCCTCTGGGTGAGTTTACCCTCAGCTTGACGCGGTGACCCGCCAAACAGTTCGTCAAACTTCTTATTCGTCATCGTCAAGCCGGTGGTGTAGTTGAAATAATCCATATTCAACCGGAAAGTACCATCGTCCTTGAGGTCAAGCAGGTGAGTGAGGATTTTGTCTACATATTTGGGTTCGCCGTAGGGGGCTAAACCCATGAGTTTGTACTCACCAGAGTTGACTTTAAAGCCTGTGTAGTAGGTAAATGCTGAATAGAGCAAGCCTAGTGAGTGAGGAAAGTCAATTTCCCACTGAGGAGTAAGTTGGTTGCCATCTCCCCACCAAACGGAAGTTGTCGCCCATTCGCCCACACCATCAAGACAGAGAACGACGGCTTGTTGAAAGGGACTAGGGTAAAAGGCTGAGGCGGCGTGGGCTTGGTGATGTTCGGTAAATAGCAGGGGAGGTACTAAGGGGGTCTTGCAACCACCCATTTTTGCAAACTCTCTTTTTAATACAGTTTTGAGGTAGAGCTTTTCTTTGAGCCAGACTGGCATTGCTGCTAAAAAGGAGCGAAAACCATGAGGGGCATAAGATAGATAAGTTTCGAGCAATCGCTCGAATTTGACTAGGGGTTTGTCATAAAAGACAATGCGATCTATTTCCCGTAGCTCTAGTTTGGCTGCTTTGAGGCAATAGGCGATCGCATTCTCTGGAAATCTCGCGTCATGCTTCTTGCGGGAAAATCTCTCTTCCTGCGCGGCGGCGATAATTTCGCCATTGGAAACTAAGGCTGCGGCGCTGTCGTGGTAATACGCCGAAATGCCAAGTATGTTCATTGTCTCCTCACAAATAGCAATGGTTCGGGCTGGTGAATGTTAAGAATTGAATATCGACAGATTATAGCTCTAGGAATACTGATTTGGACTTAGCAAGGGTGCGATCGCCTCTCTTGTTCAGCTAACTCAGCTACCGAATATCCGCCGTCGCATCACTCCCAAGTACACCAACACGGGGAATTGATACATTTCTGCCATCAGCCACAAAACAATGCCTAAATGGGACAGGAAGGTTAACCAAGTCCAAGCAAAAGGCAACCATGATAGTTTACTACCCGGAGTTGGGGGAAAATAGTAGGCGGAAAAGCCTATAAGTGTAGTAGGAAGGACGATTAGAGCGACTGCTGCTATTAAATACCCCCATCCCAATTCCACCCCCTCTAAATGAGCTCCGATCCAATTTTTGCCATTCCAGTGCCAAGTCATCGGGGGTTCTCTGTCCGCCATTTTGAGTACCTGCTTTTCCACGTTGGCTATGAAAATGCGATCGCAACTGTTACAAGCCAAGGCTTCCATTAGGGTCAAGGTAGAAATCTCACCACAGCGGCAGATGGGACAGGGTGCAGTTTCACCTGTGAAAGGGTGGGCTATTTTTTTTGATCTCGGCTTTGAAATCGTCATTTAGTAAATTGTGTTCATCCGATCGTTATGGCGAATCGACAACTGAGGAATTTTAATCTGCTTGACAGCTTCATCTAAATGTAAGGTGCGGACTTTATGCTCAAACACATTTACTTGATAGACTAGGCGATGAGTAATATCTAATCCTGTTAACCAGCCGCTTCTGGGATGGTACGCTCCAGTGTCAATGTCTAACCAACCGTTTCCTTGTGCTAATTCTCCGGGACTAACACCCTCAAAGGTAAAAGTAATAGTATGGCCTGTGATAATTAATTTATCAGGAAAATAAGGCTTGGAAATCCGATGAAATTCTCCGCGAATCCAACAGAGTTGATAGGTAGATTGCTGTTTGAGAGAGAGTTTAGGATCGACTCCAGCATGAGCTAGCCAAATATCGCCTAAGTCGAGGTAGGGGGGAAGCGATCGCATCCAATCTAAGTGTTTATACGGAATCATCCCTATATCTATATAACTATCTATTGTCGCCTGTCCCCCACTGTAGAGCCAAGCTGGTAAAGATCGCGGATCGCTTCCATTCGCCTCGATCATCAGTTGTTCGTGGTTTCCCAACAGGCATTGGTAGGAACTTTGCTTCACAAAATCTACCACTTGAGCGCTTTTGGGCCCCCTGTCTATTAAATCGCCTAAGAAATAAACTCGATCGTCACTATTGGGGGCGATCGCTTCTAAAAGGGTCATTAACCCATCGTAGTGTCCGTGTACGTCCCCAATGACGATGCGCCGTTGGTTCATTTTTCTTACCCGATTCGCGGATTTGAAACACGATGTTCTGGTTGACAATAGTTCAGTTACTTTGGCTGAAACCCTTATTTTTAATTAGTTTTTGCAGCAGGCAACTCGGATTTTTTGGTGCAGTTACTCCCATAATCTCCGAACTATTGCGTTCAAGATTTGCCCAGGGTTCGTGTTCTGGTGGTTAAATTATACCACTATCAAATCGAATTATGTTTCATAAATCACCTTAGTTTGTAAGTGCTCGGAACAGACTTTGAAGTTCTGCCAGCATTCCTTTTTTCTTGACAGGGGCCGACTGTGGAGCAGAAGGATCGCCATTTTGGACAGTTGGGGCTATAATCCGTTCGAGCTCGTCTCCTACAGGTTTTTGGGCGGTTTCGGATATCAGTTTGTATTCACCCTCTGTTTCCTCCAGCCATACTTGCCAAGATTGAGGGTAGCAACGGAAAAGGGCCGCCGTTGGTAGGGGTCTGATGTAGTAGCAAGATTGGAGGGTATTGAGGAAGCGATCGCGCAATTGGCGACCTGCATAACCAATGCCAATGGTAGCTGCGTCTTCCAGACGGGGGTTGAGGAGAATTACGGGCCGGGAATCGGCGGCGTTACAGAGTTGTTCGACTTGGGCGACTTCGATGGAGGAAGCATTTACCAGTAGGAAAATTTGGTCTTCTGGCTCGATTTTCTCTGCTACGGGGGATCTACTGCTACCAAGGTCTGTAATTTTAAATGGTACTGTTCCCCAGTCTCGGCGAGCAAGGGCGGCTGAACCTGTGTCAGGAAAGAAGACTTTAAGGCCGTTTGCTAGTTCTTCAAAGTCGGTGATGAATTGCTGGGTTATTGACTGTGCTTGCAGTGCGATTTCTGGGAAAACTAATTCAATTTGTAACCGGGTTTGAGCGTCGTTGAGGGCAGCTTTCACTGCTTCGCGAGATTGGGCGATCGCTTCTTCAAGTGTTTTCGGGAGTTCAATCATAAGAGGGGCTAGGGAAGAGGGGCTAGGGGCTAGGGGCTAGGGAAGAGGGAAGAGGGGCTAGGGGCTAGGGGCTAGGGGCTAGGGGCTAGGGAAGAGGGAAGAGGGGCTAGGGGCTAGGGGCTAGGGAAGAGGGAAGAGGGAAAATTACCAGTTAACAGTTAACCGTTAACCGTTAACCGTTAACAGTTAACAGTTAACCGTTTTGGCATTAATCTTTCCATAATTTGGGCGATCGCGATCGCAGTCCAGTCTATATCAGCTTCGGTGGTATCTCTGCCCAGAGTCAAGCGAATTCCTCGAATAGCCTCAGTTTCGCTGTATCCCATCGCCAACAAGGTTGGAATGGGCGTAATTTTTCCACTACTACAAGCAGAACCGGAACTGATACCAATTCCCGCCAGATTTAGTTGCCGCACTAAGGTTTTGCCTGTAATATTTTCATCTTTACTGGCAACCACAAAACTAAGATGGTGTGGCAATCTACAATAGCGATCGCCTGTTGGTACTAAATTCGGTACCTCAGCTAATTTATCAAATAGGCGATCGCGCAATCCAATTAATCTCGGCGTTTCCTCTGCCATTTCCTGTAATGCCAATTCCGCCGCCACGCCAAAACCAACTATATTTGGCACTGCTTGCGTCCCCGATCGCAGCTTCATTTCTTGACCACCGCCCCCAAATACTGGGGCTAATTCTACTCCTTCTCGGATATAAAGCATCCCAGAACCTTGAGGGCCATAGATTTTATGGCTAGATATCGATAGCAAGTCAACTGGCAATTTTTGCACGTCGATCGGGATTCTGCCAGCAACCTGAACGGCATCTGTATGAAATAAGACCCCATGAGAACGGGCAATTTTGCCCAAAGCTTCAATTGGTTGTAGCGTGCCTACTTCACTCTGACCGAAAATCACGGAAACTAGGACTGTATTGGGTTGTAGCGATGCGTGTAAGTCGAGGGGATGAACTCTCCCCAAGCGATCGACTGGCAATCGGGTTACTTCCCAGCCTAGTTGTTCGAGAAACCTTACTGGTTCTGCTACGGCGGGATGTTCAACGCTGGAAATGATGATGTGTTGCGGCTGCTTGTAATGGCGGGCGATGCCTAAAATTGCCAAGTTGTCGGCTTCTGTGCCACCAGAGGTAAAAATCACTGATTCCGGCGGGGCATTGATCAGGCTAGCTACTTGCATTCTAGATAATTCTAGAGTTGTGGCTGCTCTTTGACCCCAATCGTGCAAGCTGGAAGGGTTGCCCCAATATTGAGTAAAGGCAGCTTGCATGGCGGCGATCGCTTCTGGGCGTATGGGTGTAGTGGCGCTGTAGTCTAAATAAATTTG